>JAAZIX010000050.1 GCA_012800655.1 Clostridiaceae bacterium
CCGGTGCAGAGTCGCGAGTATATTTTATTGACGAATATTCTGTTGGCGGTGTGGTTGCAGCGGCAAAGCGTCGATCTGCCCGCGCTGGTGAGCCTGATTCAACAGCCGCCTTTCAATGTTATCGGAGCGTTGCAGTTGGAGACGTACTATCCGGCGTCCGAGCGCTTCAATTTGGCGATGCGCTGCAACAGTCTGCTGGCTTCGCCGAGCTTCTCGGCCTGGCTGAGCGGCGAGCCCCTGTCGATCGACAACCTGCTCTATGACTCCAAGGGACGCCCGCGCATCTCAATTCTGACTATTTCGCATTTGAATGACAATGAGCGGATGTTCTTTGTGACGTTGTTGCTGAACCGGGTGGTCAGCTGGATGCGGCGACAGAGCGCGTCGTCGAGTCTGCGGGCTTTGCTGTACATGGACGAGATCTTCGGGTATTTTCCACCGGTGGCGAACCCGCCCTCAAAGGAGCCTCTGTTGACTCTGTTGAAGCAGGCGCGCGCTTACGGACTGGGTGTCATGCTCACGACGCAGAATCCGGTTGATTTGGATTATAAGGGACTGTCGAATATTGGTACCTGGTTTATCGGGCGTCTGCAGACGGAGCGCGATCGTCAGCGTTTGCTGGACGGGTTGCAGCAAGTGGCGGATTCATCCGGCACGCTTTCCGAGCGCTCGGCCATTGCTCGCCTGTTAGCCGGTCTCGAAAAGCGGGTTTTCCTGATGAATAATGTTCACGCCGGACAGGCGTTGCTCTTTGAGTCACGCTGGTGTCTGTCGTATTTGCGCGGGCCGCTGAGTCGTCCCGAGGTACAGCGTCTGATTGCCGAATCCGATCCGGGAGCGGCCGCTTTCCCGGGGACTTCGGGCTTTGCGGTTGCGGCGGGTGCCGCGGTTGCCGCGCCTTTTGTGCCGCAGGGATTCGGCGCCGTCGGGCAGTATGCGCCGCCGTTCGCCGAGCCCGCCTCTACTCCTGCAGTTGCTCCCGTCGCCGCGGCGACACCGCAGTTGACCGGTGTTCCGCGCGTGGCGAGCGGTATCTCTCAGGTCTGGTCGCTTTCACCCGAGCCGCTGGCGGCATATCGCCCCTGGCTCTTGGCCACGGTTAAGGTCTGGTTTGAGGATAAGACCAAGGCGGTCAGCGCGGAGAAGGAACGTACGGTGCGGGTCCCGCTTTCGGCCGGCCCCGTAGCGGTCGACTGGGACATGATGGTTGACGAAGAGCGTGATTTGAACAGCTTTTCCGCTCAGCCGCCGATCACGGGCACATATACGGACTTTCCCGAGGGGATTTCCGCCCGCACGAATTTCACCGCCTGGCAGAGGGCGTTGGTTGACTACTTTTATCGCAATGAGCGGGTGACGGTTTATGCCTGCCAACCGCTCAAGATGTACGGTGATCACGGCGAAGATGAGCGGGCGTTCCGTTTGCGTGTCGAACAGCGGGCGCGGGAATTGCGCGACGCGGAGATCGACAAGCTGACGGCAAAGTACGAGCGGACTCTGGCCGGTCTGGAGGAGCAGATCCGCAAGGCGGAGCAGGCGGTACGGCGCGAGAAGGAACAGGCCAGCGCCGCCAAGACGGATACGGCTATTTCGCTGGGTAGTGCGGCTCTGTCGTTATTCTTGGGCAGAGGGCGCGGGGCGCTCGGAACTTTGGGACGGGCGACCACGACGGCGCGCAGTGCCAGCCGCAGCGTCAGGCAGAGCAGGGACGTGGCGCGCTATGCCGAAGATGTCGATGCCAAGCAGGAGCGTTATGAGAAGGTCGCGGCCGAGCTTGAGACAAAGGTAGAGGAGATCACCGCCCGCTATGAGGAACTTATGGACTCGATTACCGAGAGTGAGGTGGCGCCGTTGAAGAAAGACATCGCGGTGCCGGTTTTCGCTTTGCTTTGGCAGGCGGATTAGAAATAGAGGGATTATGTTTATTGCGACTTATAATCGTTGGCAACTCACGGAAACGGAGGAGGGGAGTAATTTCCCCGCCGTGACCGGAACGGATCCCGCGACGGGATATGATGGCGAAGCCGAACGTACCGCGGAACTGCGGCGTAGGCTTGAAGCTCTGGCCGCGGAGTTCCCGGGGTTTGAGGTGAAGGAAGTGCCGCGCAAGGTTTTACTCAACCCGGGTCCGGCCACGATGAGCGATAATGTGCGCCTGGCGCAGTTGGCGCCGGATATCTGCCCGCGCGAGACCGAATTCGCCGATCTGATGCGGGGAATTCGCCGCGATCTGGTGCGGGTCGTGCACGGCGACCCGGATCTCCACACGGCGGTGCCTTTCTGCGGTTCGGGCACGATTAATATGGATGTATGCCTGAATTCGCTGTTGCCGCCGGAGAAAAAGATTCTGGTGCTGAATAACGGCGCCTATTCGGCGCGGGGCGTCGATATTTGCCGCTACTACGATCTGCCCCATTATGTCCTGGATCTGCCGGTCGATCGTCCGATTGATCCGGATGAGGTGCGGATAGCTTTGCAAAAGTATCCCGATGTCGGTCTGGTTTATACGACGCATCACGAGACGGGTACGGGCGTGTTGAATCCTGTGCGCGAGATCGGGGCGTTAGTACGGGCGGCCGGGGCGTATTTCGTGGTCGATACGACGGCGAGTCTGGCCATGTTACCGCTGAATCTCTGTGAGGATCCGATCGACTTCGTCATGTCTTCGGCGCAGAAGGGTCTGATGGCCGTAACAGGACTGTCGTTTGTGATCGGGCGGCGCGATATTATTGAGGCGAGCGCTGGCTTCCCGAAGCGCTCATATTACTGCAATTTGTATCGCCAGTATAACTATTTCGAGACCACGGGCGAGATGCATTTCACGCCGCCGGTGCAGGCGGTTTATGCCCTGCGCGCGGCGATCGACGAGTATTTCGCCGTCGGCGAGGAGGTCCGCTTCGCGCGGCATCAGGAGTTGGCGGCACTCGCGAGGCGAGAGCTGGCGGCGCTCGGATTCCGCGAAATGATCGCGCCGGAGCATCAGTCCGGTCTCGTATTGGCCTATCTCTATCCGACCGATCCGAATTGGTCGTTCACGGCCGTGCACGACTATTGCTACGAACGCGGCTTTACTATCTATCCGGGCAAGGTCGCGGGACTCGGATGTTTCCGCATCTGCACCTTGGGCACGCTGGTACCGAAGGATATCGAGAACTTTGCCGCGGTGATGAAAGACGCACTGGTTGCGACGGGTGTGGCATTGCCGGTGACTTACGCGTAGGGCGGTGTCTGAGAGGATGTCGGCGATGCTTCGGATGGATGGTATCTGAGAGGTGAGTTCCGGGCGGAAGGCGACTGCCGATCTCTCCGGGCGTATCGGGCGGTTGATTGTCGACGGTATTGAAATTACCGTGACGCGCAAGCGGATTAAAAATGTCTACCTGTCGGTGCATCTGCCGACCGGCGAGGTGCGTCTGTCCGCACCTTTCCGTATGAGCGAAGCGGAGTTGCGGCGTTTTGTGCAATCCAAGAGTGATTGGCTCGAGCGGAAGTTGCGGGAGTCGATGCGCCGTCCGCCGCGGACGGAGCCGCGCTTTGTCGACGGCGAGGGACATCCTTTTCTGGGTCGCTCTTATGTTTTAAGGGTCATTGAAGACAGCGGGCGGCGTAGCAGGGTTGTACTTATTCCGGAGAGTTCGGATGAATCGTCGACCGTCGGTGAAATTCATCTGTACGTACGGGCGCAGAGCACCGAAGCGGAGCGCGGCAAAATCCTCGAAGATTTTTATCGCGCCGAATTACAACGCCTGATACCCCGCTATTTAGAAAAGTGGGAACCGATAGTCGGCGTCAAGGTCACCGAGTGGCGGGTACGTAAGATGAAGACGCGTTGGGGCAGTTGTAACATTGCCCAAAGGCGCATATGGATCAGCTTAGCGCTGGCCAAATACGACCCGAAATATCTGGAATACGTTATTGTGCACGAGCTGGCGCATCTGCACGAACGTCTGCACAATGACCGCTTTAAAAGACGCATGGACGCCTATCTGCCCGATTGGCGGATTCGGCGGCGGGAATTAAATCGGGCGGCGCGGTGAGTTGCGCCGCCTATATTTTTAGGGGATTGCTCCAGGCGCGCTTGCCGTCGGCGGCGCGAATTTCGACGCGGAGATATGTGTCGCGCTCGTGCGGCGTGTATGTGTGCTCGGTAATATCCGTGCCGTAGTGGCGGCGCTCAAAGCTGAAGGGCATATTCGTGTAAAAGATTATTTCGCTTACAGGGTCGCATTCGACACGGAAACTGCCGGCTTGGCGGGAAATTGCCAGGCGCGGTCCCTGACTGGCGTAGAAGTCGCCGCGGGCCAGTGCGTCGAGCAGGTCTTTGCGGCTTGTGCTTTTACTTTTGATCCATGTAAAGCTGGTGACTTCCTCGCCGAGCAGGAAATGCGTGTCGTCGGTGGCGATGAACGGGAGCAGGTTGCCGTGCGTGGCAACGATATCCAGGAGCAGGGAGGAGTCGCCGCGGGCGTTGAAGCCGATTTCGGAAAAGGTGTTGTAGATTTCCGCACCGGATAGATGGCGCAGGCTGTTGATCATTTCGGGCGTGTTGAGGGACCAGGAGGGGTGGGCAAGGAAAGCGAGGCCTTCGTGCTTACGTATGATGTCAATCAGGTCTTGGCCGGCTTTACCGCGATATTTGGACCAGTCGGTGCGTCCGCGCGTGCCGAGGCCGAGTATGTGATAGATGCCGCCACGGGTGTCGGTACCGCCGCAGTTGAGTTCAACGGCATTGAGCAGACCGATCTGCTTGGGTCTGCCGGTGTTTTCGGCGATGGCTACGGCAATAGCTTCCGGACGGTCGTCACAGTTGTAGGTATCTGGCGGGAGGGTGTCTCCGGTCAGTTCGCCTGGCCAGGTCAGCCAATGGTCGGAGATGGCCAACACGTCATAGTCGGCGGCGCGATGTATCTCGACGAGTTCCGCGGGGGTTTGTTTACCGTCCGAGAAAGTCGTGTGATTGTGCAGGCTGCATTTGTACCAGGCGTCGCCGTGTTTATCTATATACATGAGTTCAGGTTCCTTTCTTTTACTCGCGATACATTATAGCGTGAGATACCGATTTGCGGGGGAGCGGAAGACGGCGTTTCGGGTGCTGTAGATGTTGCTTTTTGGCAAATTTACAGGTTTATCGAGCCGTAGGAGCAGGTAAGGTGGTCTAAGTGCACTTTTCCAGTATTTAGTCCGGGCATGCGGCAATATTACGGGTTTTACAGACCTTGGGGGCTCTTTATCAGTCGAAAGTCCGGAATACTTGCAAACTTGCCGAAAGCGATCGAGAGCCGATGAGACGGGAGGCGTGGTGCGGCGTCCGCGTTAACAGGTTACTTGACGCTGTAGACTGTTGCCGAAGTCGGCGTGGTACGGTCACGTTAGTTGAAAATTTGCCGAAAGAAGGCGCGAGGGTGGGCACCGGCGAATCAAAATCGCTACAATAGCGTCGCTCTACCCGTTTCAACGGCATTTTTCCGGTCAAAATCGCATAGAATAGTTGACAGAGAAAATCGAGCCTGTTATAATTCACCGCATTAGCACTTTAGCAGGCTAAAGCGGAGGAGAATGAGTTTCCAAGTTAAAGCGCTAAGCGAGAGTGCGTTGCCCGACACGACATATAGCCGGAGACGGCGACGCAGGAGCGGATGGAGGAAGATGTTATGAATAAATGGAAATATTTCTCTCCGGAAGGGGTTCGGGATTTACTGCCGACGGAGTTTTTGGCCGAGGAGGAGTTGCGACGGCGCCTGACCGAGTATTTACATCAGAGCGGTCTGCGCGGTCTGGGAACGCCGGAGATCGAGTTCTATGACCTGTATGCTTCGGGTCGTTTCGCGCCGCAGGAGGGGTTGTTTAAATTCATTGACGAGCGGGGGCGGATTCTTTGCCTGCGTTATGACGGTACTATTCCGTTGGCCAGGGTGCTGGGGACCTCGTTGCGCGAGCATCAGTTGCCGGACGGCTTCTGGTATTTGGGTTCGGTCTTTCGCTATAACGAACAGGGCGGCGGAAAATTGCGCGCCTTCCAGCAGGCGGGCGTCGAGCTGATCGGCTCCGGCGGCACGCGGGCGGACGCCGAGGCTTTGCGCCTGGCTTCCGGATTCCTGGCGACGACCGGGCTGAAAGAGTATACCTTCGCGCTGGGCGAGGTCAGCTACTTCAAGTATTTGCTGGAGATTTGGCGGTTGGATGCCGAGGCGGAAGCCGCTGTTATCGCCGCGGTGCAGAGCCAGGCCGTGGCCGCTCTGCCGACGTTGACCGAAAGCTACGGGTTGAGCGCCGATATCGTGCGGGCACTGGAGATGATTATGACACGCCGGGACATCGGCGTGTTGGAGGATCTGTCGGCACTGGCGAGTGATTCCCGGGTCCGGGAGGCACTCGATAACCTCGGTGCGGTCTATGCCGCGGTGCGACAGATAGATCCGGAGGTGAATCTGGTTCTCGATCTGACTTTACTACAGAGTATGGAGTACTATACGGGCACCGTCTTCAAGGCCTATGCGCCGGGACTGGCTTATCCGCTACTCAGCGGGGGACGTTACGACAATGTGCTGGCGAACTTCTCGCGTCCGGCGCCGGCGACCGGTTTTTCGAGCAGTCTGCCGTTTATTCTGCGGGCGCTTTCTTGGCAGGCGAAGAACCGGGACGAGGGTGTTCTCGATATTTTGGGCGTGAGCAATAAATTGCGCCGCGCCAGGATATATTACGCCCTGCCGGCTTATAATCGTGCGGTGGAATTGAGCCGGGAGCTGATTGGTGCCGGCCTGCCGACATTGCTGGACTGGGAGGACTATGATCCTAATGTCGCCGAGGCTGTGCGGGAGGGTAGCGACGATCTGCTGATCTATGTCGATCTCGACGACTGTCGGGTGCTGAACGGCGCGGACTTTGAGCCGAGTCGGAGAACTGACAGCTTGACGGAAATAATTGCGCGTTACGCGAAAGGAGAGGCTTAAATGGACAAGAATAGGAATGGACTGCTGACGATAGCCTTGCCGAAAGGACGTCTTGCTGACAGTACGTATGCACTTCTAACGGCGGCGCGAATTCAGTGTCCGAACCCGGCCGAGGCCGGGCGGAAGCTGATCCTGACCGATGAGGAGCTGGGTATTCGCCTGATTTTGGCTAAGCCGGCGGACGTGCCGACTTACGTTGAGTACGGCGTGGCGGATATGGGTGTGGTCGGGCTGGATACTTTGTTGGAGGCGGAGCGTAATCTGCTCGAGGTTCTGGATTTGGGAATCGGACGCTGTGCTCTGTGTCTGTGCGGGGATCCGAAATTATTGGATACTTGGCCGAGTTTGCCGCATAAGCGGATCGGCAGTAAGTATCCGCGCTATACGGAGCGCTATTTTATCGAGCAGATGCGTGAAAGTGTCGAGGTCATTTACCTGAATGGCTCGGTAGAGCTCGCCCCTTTGTTGAATTTAACTGATATGATAGTTGACATCGTTGAGAGCGGGCAGACGCTGCGGGAGAACGGCCTGGTGGTGTTGCGCGAGCTGACGCCGGTGTCGGCGCGGCTGGTCGTAAATCAGGCGAGCATGCGGATCAAGCAGGAACGCATTAATGCGATTATTTCCGCTCTGAGCGCGGTGGTGAAATAAGCAGAGCCCGCCGGAATTGCGGGCTGTTATTGAGGACTGTTGAGGTATATGTACAGAGTAATAGATTTTCGGAAACGGAACGGGACAGTGCGGGAAGCGGCGGTCGAAGGAACGGCTGTCGCTTCAATTGCGGATGTGCTGACCGAACTGGGGCGCGGCGTCGCGTCCGAGCGTCCGGATTTGCGGGCGCGGGTCGCGGAGATTATCGCTACGGTGCGGGAGCGCGGCGATGCGGCTCTGGCCGAGTATACGGCGCGCTTTGACGGTGTGGAGATCGCTACGGACAGCCTGAAGGTGAGCGAGGAGGAGATTGAGACGGCGGTTGCCGGTCTGGATCCGGAACTCTATGCCGCGATGCAAGCGGCGGGCGAGCGGATTCGTCGTTTCCACAGCACGCAGATGGCCGCGGCGGAGGATGTCTGGCAATACGGCTCGATGAGCGATCCCGACAGCGATACCCGCCTGGGTTGGCTGACGCGACCGCTGCGAAGAGTCGGCATCTACGTGCCGGGCGGTACGGCGCCGTTGTTTTCGTCGGTTCTGATGAACGCGATTCCGGCCGCGGTGGCCGGTGTCGCCGAGATTGTGATGTGCGCGCCGCCGGGGCGTGACGGCAGGATTCCGGCGGTGACTCTGGCCGCGGCGCGGGTGGCCGGCGTCGATCGGGTCTTTGTTTGCGGCGGCGCCCAGGCGATTGCGGCAATGGCCTACGGAACGGCGACGATTCCCGCCTGCGACAAGATAGTCGGACCGGGAAACGCCTACGTTGCCGAGGCAAAGCGACAGGTCTACGGGCAGTGCGCCATCGATATGATTGCCGGGCCGTCCGAAGTGATGATTGTGGCGGATCTAAGCGCCGATCCGGCCTATATCGCCGCGGATCTTCTGGCCCAGGCCGAGCACGACACGCAGGCACAGGCGATTCTGGTAAGTAATGAGCCCGAACTTGTCGAAGCCGTTCAGGCGGAGTTGGAGCGTCAATTGCCGCTCTTGCCGCGCAGCGATATCGCTGTTGCCGCCTTGGAGAACAGCGCCGCGGTTTTGGTTGATGATCTTGAAACCGCCTTAGAGCTGGTGAATGTCTATGCTCCCGAGCATCTCGAATTGCAGGTTGAGCCGGAAAAGCAGAACGAAATGTTGCCGCGTATTTACAATGCCGGCGCGGTTTTTATGGGCGCGTACAGCGTGGAGGCGCTGGGCGACTATTGGGCCGGTACCAATCACGTACTCCCGACCGGGAGAACGGCGCGTTTTTCTTCGGGTCTATCGGTTCTGGACTTCCTGCGCCGCATGAGCGTGATCGATTATTCCGGTGCCGATTTGAGTTGCGAGGGCGCCGCCGTTGTGCGCATGGCCGAGGCGGAAGGCCTGGAGGCGCATGCCAATTCGATTCGTTTGCGCCTGGCCGCGTTGCAAACAACTTCCGACGACGATAGAGCAACCGAGAGGATTGCTACGCCGACAGACGGAAAAGAACTGTGGTCGGAGCTGGCTTTGTCATTAACGCCCTATATCCCGGGCGAGCAACCTACGGCGGGGGAGGCCGGGCGGATTATCAAGCTCAATACCAATGAACTCCCGTTCGCGCCTTCACCGAAGGTACTGGCGGCTTTGGCCGACTTTGACGGCGAGTCTCTGCGGAGATATCCCGACTATCGAGCGGCGAAATTGCGCGTTGCGCTGGCTGATTTAGAGAATAGTGCGGCCGAAGTGACAAACAGTGCCGCCGAAGTGGAATATAGCGGATCCGGGAAGAAAACCCCCGACCCTGCGTCTTTGACCGCCGAAAATATCTTTGTCGGCAACGGTTCGGACGAAGTGCTGGCCTTTGCCTTTACCGCTTTCGGGTGCGCCGAAGCAGGTCCGGTTCTGCTGGCTGATCCGGGCTACAGTTTCTATCCCGTCTACGCCGACTACAATCGTCTGCCGGTCAGCTATGTCGGTCCTTTTATCGACCGACCTGTCGACGTGCGCGGCTTTGACCGCCCGGGTAGCATGGTCGTTCTGGCCAATCCCAACGCGCCGACCGGAGCCGGAATCACTCTGAGCGAGGTCGAGCACCTCGTTAACTACGATCCGCAACGTCTGGTCCTGATTGACGAAGCTTATGTCGACTACGGCGGCGAGACCGCGGCGCCGCTGGTCGGGAAATACGACAATCTGCTCGTCGTCAAAACTTTCTCAAAATCACGCGGTCTGGCCGGTTTACGGCTCGGCTACGCGATCGGAGCGCCGCAACTGATTGCCGCCCTGGTAACAATCCGCGACAGCTTTAATTCCTACACGGTCGGCAGCATTGTCCAAGCCTTGGGCATAGCCGCGGCCGAGGATCGGGAATGGTGGCGGGCGGCGAACGAGCAAATCATGACAACCCGCGCCGAAGCTGTGGCGGAACTGACCGCGCTCGGCTTCGCTGTGGCTCCCTCTCAGACCAATTTCATTTGGACGCGCTATGCGGGTGAGCCGAAGCTCGGCGGACGGGAAATATTTACGGCTTTACGTGCCAAAAACATCTGGGTGCGCTATTTCTCGCGTCCGGAGCTGGCGGATTATCTGCGGATAACCATCGGCACGGCGGAGGAAATGGCCGCGCTTTATCGTGCTTTGAGAGAAATCATTAAGGAGAAGAGAAGTGAAAGTTCAGAAAGCTAATTTGGAGGGTTCGGGCGGCTTTGACGAAGCGCGTCGTGCCGAGGCGGTACGCAAAACGGCGGAGACCGCGATCAGCATACGACTGAATTTGGACGGAACCGGGGAGGCACGCATTGACAGCGGCTCGGCTTTCTTCGATCACATGCTACATCAGGTGGTCAAGTTCAGCCTAATCGATTTGGAATTGTCCTGCGACGGCGATATCGAGGTGGATTTCCACCACAGCGCTGAGGACATCGGTCTGACCCTGGGCACGGCTCTTGCCGAAGCTCTGGGCGAGCGGCGCGGTATCCGACGCTACGCCGATGTGCGCGTGCCGATGGATGAGGCTTTGGCCGAGGTTTGTCTTGATTTTTCGGGGCGTCCCTACCTGGTTTTCCGTGGTAAGTTCAGCCGGGAGCGTAGCGGCGATTTCGAACTCTGCCTGATTCGCGAATTTCTGCAGGGACTGACGCAAAAGGCCGGGCTGACGCTGCATGTCGGTCTTCTATACGGGTTCAATGCGCATCACCAGGCGGAAGCGATATTCAAGGCCTTAGGGTTGGCTCTGCGTCAGGCTCTCTCTAAGGACGAGCGTCGCGACGGCATCCCTTCGACTAAGGGTAGCTTGGTATAGGAGCGAAAAATGATTGTTATTCCCGCTCTGGATCTATTGGACGGCCAATGTGTGCGTCTAAGGCAAGGCGATTATGATCAGGTCACTGTTTATCCGCTCGATCCGATCGCCCAGGCTCTGAATTATCGGCAACGCGGTGCCGAATGGCTGCATATTATCGATTTGAACGGCGCACGCGACGGTACGGCTTATCATCAGGAACTGTTACGTGAGGTATGCGCGATTCCCGGCCTGGCCGTCGAAATCGGCGGCGGCATTCGCAGCTTGGAAACCGCACGGCAATGGTTGGATGCCGGGGCCGAACGGGTTATCTTCGGCACGGTGGCGGCGCAAAATCCGGAAATGATCGACGCGGCGGTGCGCGAGTTCGGCGCGCGTCATGTGGCGGTGGGAATAGACTGCCTGAACGGTCGCGTCAGGATTGCCGGCTGGCGCAGCGACGGAGGACTCACCGGCACCGAATTGGGACACGATATGGTCGCGCGGGGAGTCGAGACACTGATCTACACGGACATCCAGACGGACGGTTGCCTGACCGGCCCGGCACTCGACGCCGGCCTGAAGTTGCAGGACGAAACTGGAGCGAAGGTTGTTCTCTCCGGCGGTGTCGGCAGCGATGCTGACATACTGGCCTGTGCCGAAACTAACATATACGCGCTGATTGTCGGCAAAGCTCTGCTGGACAATAAAGCGACGATTGTAAAACTGTAAGAGGAAAGATTTATTCATGTTAAGAGATAGCGGAAAACACGGCGAACCGAAAATTCTCCCGTGCTTGGATATTTGCGGCGGCGAAGTGGTTAAAGGACAACATTTCGCGAATTTGCGCAAGGCGGGGGATCCGGTTGAGATCGCCCGAAAATACGCGGCGGAGGGAGCCGACGAATTGGTGTTTTTGGATATCACCGCGACTGAGGAGCGGCGGGGAACATTACTGCCGCTGGTCCGGAAGGTCGCGGCGGCCTGTTCGATCCCTCTGACCGTCGGCGGCGGAATCGACAGCGTAGCGGCCGCGCGGGAAGTGCTGGATGCCGGCACCGCGCGCGTCAGCGTGAATTCCGCCGCCATCCGACGCCCGGAACTGGTGAGTGAGCTGGTCGCGGCGTTCGGGGCGGAAAACGTAATCGTGGCAATTGATGCCCGCGCCCGGGAGAGCGGCGGCTATGAGGTCGTTATTCAGGGCGGGAAGATGCCGACCGGTAGAGACGCCGTCGAATGGGCCCGCCAAGTTGCCGAGCTCGGTGCCGGGGCGATTCTCCTGACCAGCATGGATCGGGACGGCATTAATAAAGGCTACGATTTGCCGATGACGCGGGCGGTGGCGGACGCGGTGGATATACCGGTGATCGCCTCGGGCGGAGCCGGGGTTCCGCAGGACTTTATCGATGTTCTGAGCGTCGGCGGTGCGGCTAGTGTGCTGGCCGCGGGAATTTTTCACTTCGATCGACTCTCAATCCACGAATTACGCGCCTGCCTGTATTCGGCGGGTCTGCTTTCGAGCAGTCCGCTGGCACTGATCGGTGCCGACTCCGCGGATGAGACGGATCGATATACCGCCGGTCTATGCTTCAATTCGCAGGATCTGATCCCCGCGATAGCCGTCGATGCGAAGACGAACGAAGTATTGATGCTGGCTTGGCAAAACAAGGAGGCGATCACGGCCACGCTGAAATCCGGTCTGATGCATTATTACAGCCGGAGTCGGCGGGAACAATGGCTTAAGGGACTGACGTCGGGACATTTGCAGCGCGTTTGTGATATTCTTCTAGACTGTGATCGGGATACGTTGCTTTACCGTGTCGAACAGCGAGGCGCGGCCTGTCACTTGGGCACGCGCTCGTGCTTTGCGCGGAATTTACTGGATGATGATAAGGAGTAATTTTATGAGCTCAATCGGAGAAATCTTAGATGAATTAAAAGGCGTGATAGACGATCGCGCTGCCAACCCGCGTGAAGGGGCTTATACCACGTATTTGCTGACGCAGGGTCTGGACAAAATCTGTAAGAAGATCGGTGAGGAGAGTACCGAGGTGGTAATCGCCGCCAAGAACGGCGCTCACGACGAATTGGTCTATGAAATCAGTGATCTGTTTTACCATGTATTGGTATTGATGACCCATAGCGGTGTTTCGCTGGCGGATATCGCAACGGAGCTTAAGAGACGTCGCCAGTAAAAGTTTAAGGAGTTGTGATTATGAAGGTAATGCGAGAGAAGGGATTTTTCCCGGTTCGTGAGTTTAGCAGTGTACGCGAGATGGTCGCTCAGACGATTCAACGCTATCCCAATGAGGCGGCATTCCGTTTCCGGTATAAGCCGCAGGGAGAGGTTATCGAACGAAGTTACCGGGATTTGCGCGATGACGTGACGGATCTGGCTTGTGCGCTTTTGAAAATCCGTCAGCATTGGCAAAATCTGTACGGTTATCCTTCGGCGACGGAGATCCCGGAAGACGCGCCGGAGGGGTTGTATACGGCTCTGGCGAATCGCAATCTGCCGGTATCTCCCAGCGAACTGAACATCCCCGACGCCCCGGCCGCCGCCGCGGCCTACACTTACGAACTGACCAAGGATCCGCGGATGAATTGTCTGCGTCCCGAAGTCTTTCGCTGCGTTGTAATCGGCAACAACAGCTATGCCTGGTGTCTCTCCTGGCTGGCGACCGTATTTACGGACAATCTCGTAGTGCCGTTGGATCGTCAGTTGCCGGAAGAAGAGTTGCAACGTCTGGTGCAGCGCAGTAGCCCGGCGGTACTGTTCTACGAAGGCCGCCTGGATCCTATGATGCAACGCATCGCCGCCTCCTGTCCGAGCGTGCGCTACCTGGTTCCTTTCGATGAGTGGTTTGAGACGGTCGGTGTTCGTCCGGCCAAAAAGCGACGGACTTCCTATCTGCCCGTAGTCCGAACGAAGCCGCCCTTCGAGCCCGAGATTCACGTTGAGGGTTTGGCGATCAGTCCGACCTTCCCCGGCGATACCGACGAAGCCGAAGCGACGCGGATCTGGCAACAGCCTATTTCTCATCTGCTCGCCCGCGGCGCCGAACTGCATGACGAATTCGATCCCTGGAATGTTCCGCTACACGTCGACCTGCCCTGTTCGCTGATGTACACCTCGGGCACCACCGCCATGTCCAAAGCTGTCCTCGCCACACAGAGCAATATCTGCTACGAAGTCGCCGGTCTGACGCGCGTGGTTAAATTCAAACCTTCGCTGGCCAGCCTGTCTCTATTGCCGATACACCATGTTTTTGAAAACATCTGCGGCTTTATGGTTGTGATGTTCTTCGGCGGTTCAATCAATATCAACGACGGTTTGCGCTATATCCCCGCCAATCTCAAAGAGTACAAAATCAATCTGCTGATCTCCGTGCCGCTGGTCTTCAATCATTTCTACGCCCGTATTAAAGCGGCGATCAAGGAGTCCGGCAAGGAGAAGCTGGTTAAAAAAATGATTCGGATTTCCGAAGGTCTGCGTCGGGTAAAGATCGATTTGCGTCGTCTGTTCTTCCGCAGCATCCTCAAGAGGATGGGCGGCAAGCTCAGAATCGGAATCTGCGGCGCGGCGCCGGCGGATCCCGAAATGATTACTTTCTTCGATCAGATCGGCGTGCGCGTCCTCCAGGGTTACGGCATGACTGAGACAATGTCGGTCATATCCGGGTGCAATCTGCGTTTCTTCCGTCCCGGCACGGTCGGACATCCGGTTGCCGGTCTGGAAGTCGCGGTCGAAGCCGACGAGTATGAGACTGACGGAGAAATCCTGGTTCGGGGTGGTCTGGTTTTCCCGGGCTATCTTCGGGACGACGGAAGCATTGACCGCACCGCCTTTACCGAGGATAACTGGTTCCGCACCGGCGACGTGGGGCGGGTCAGTGAACAGGACGAGTCCATGACCATCACCGGACGAGTCAAGTCGATGATCGTGCTCAGCAGTGGCAAAAAAGTTTTTCCCGAGGAGATTGAATATGTGTTCAGCAATTATCCGCTGATTCGCGATTCGATGGTCTGGGGGGAGCCGGAAGGTGATGATGTCCAAATCGCGGCTAACCTTGTGCTGAACCGTGATGAAGTTGAGAAAGAATTGGGAAAAACCGCCACGCCGGACGATATCAAAGGCTATCTGGATCGGATAATTCGCGAGATTAACTCCCTAATGCCGAGCTTCAAAACGATTAAATACTACGTGTACACGTTCCAGGACATGATTCAGACAACAACCCGTAAGGTCAAACGCAATGTCGAGATCGAGCGGATTCGTAGCTTCCTCAGTGAAAAATCCTCGCGTCTGCGTGACATGACCGGACGCTTGCTCGACGAACTGAGCGACCCGGCGCAAAGCGAAACGCAGGATTAATCAGCGGGTAATGTAATTATAGATTCCGCGGACCATCGCTTCGGCGATGGTCTTTTGCTGTTGCGGGTCGGTGATTATGGCGCGGTCGGCGGGATTGCTCAAAAAGCCGATTTCAATCAGGACGGCGGTTAAATTAATCTCACGCGTAAAGGCATAGTTGCCATGGTAAATATAGCGCCCTCCCGCCGGTACGGCGAGTTCCGGAACGGCGTCGACAATCGCTGTGTAGAGGTTATCGCATAAACGGTGACGTTCGGCTTCATTATAGAGATTATAGGCCGGATTGACTGGCCAGACCTCGCAGATCGGTTTTTCACTCAAAAATTTATTCTCAGTGCGCAACGTGGAGGCGGCGGTATTAAAGAAGAGTGTCAGACCGTGCTTAGTCGTATCGGTACTGCCGTTTGAGTGTACGCTGATCCAAATCACATCATTGATTTGGTGTTGTAGATCCAGGTGCCGGCGCCAGAGTTCGTTGACACCGATTCCCTGGGCCAGCCCGCGATAGCCGATATTCCCTAGGCGCGAGTCGACATTGTCCAGATTGACCTCGATCATTTTGTTGTAGTCGGCGCGCAAGTCCTCAATCCACGATTCTCCGGGGAAGAATCCGCCGGCCCTATCCAGGGTGAGTAGTCCGCTGATGCCGACGCGGCGATACAGCGAAGTCCATTCATCGACAGTTCGCGTCAATATGACGTCGGCACCCAGGGCACGCAGATAATCCGCCGCCAGCAGAGAAATGGCCAGATTGCTGTCTTTCTCGCGTTTGCCGCCGTGAACGGCTCCAGATGATTTGCCTCCATGGCCGGGATCAAGTACAACCGTAAAGCCGGTCAGAGCATTGTCGTCGTAGGGGCGACCTTTCCAGCGCTGCAAATCGGCTTTATAAACAAGGGGTAGAGAGGATTCGGCCGGCCAGGCGCCCCTCTTCTCTACGTATTGCTTCGGATTGGGTAGTTTTTCAGTGGAAAGCGGATCAATCGGTCCGGTTGGTCGCGGTGAAGCTGTCGGTACGGGGCTCGGTTTGCGAGTTGGCTGTGGTGTAGGTGTGGGAGTTGGTTGTGGTGTGGGTGTGGGAGTCGGCTCGGGAGTCGGAGTCGGTGTGGGAGTAGGGCTAGGTTTGGGAGACGGGGTCGGTGTGGGTATCGGGCTCGGTTTGGAAGACGGAGTTGGTGAAGGCATTGTCTCTGATTCCGGAAGGGTCTCGGTTGTCAGGGAAGAGGAGAGCGTTTCGGGAAAGGACGGGGGTGAAAGCAAACCGTTCTGGCAGGCCGAGAGTAATACCATACAGACTAAGGTGAGTGAAAGTATTTTGTTTTGGAGTGCTCTTTTCATTGCGTGTAGTGTTTGTATACCGCCCGAGCAATACCTTCGGCAACTTTGGCCTGTTTTGCCGGATCGATAATGATTTTCAGGTCTTCTGGGTTACTCATAAATCCTATTTCAACTAGGACAGAGGTCAAATTGATTTCACGGGTAAAGGCGTAATTTCCGGACAGAACCGGATTATTCGCCGGATCCTTAAGTTCCGGAACCAGGGCAATAACTTCAGCATATATAAATTGAGCAAGACTATTGCGTGCCGCATCATCATAGAGATGATAGGAGGGATTGGCGGGGAGGATTTCACAGTTCGGCTCCTTGTTCAGCATCCGATTTTCCAGATCGACAGTGCCGCGATTGGTATTGAAAAATAATTTAAGCCCGCGAATATCGGTATTAAGGGAAGAGTTGGAATGGATACTAAGCCAAAGCACGTCGTTGGCCAATCGCTGGAGATCCATGTGTTTGCGCCAGAGTTCGTTGACGCCGATTCCCTGAGCCTGGCCGCGATAGCCGATCTCGCCGCGTCGCGGGTCGACATTGTCGTTGTTGACCTCAATCATTTTCTGATAATCAGCCTGCAGTTGGCGCAACCAAAACGTATCGGCACCGCTCTCGACGAGACGCGGCAGGGCGCGTTCAGCAACGAACATACTGCCCAGGCCAATGCGCTTATACAGTGAGACGTACTCATCTTCGGTTCGGGTCAGCAGAACTTCCGCGCCGTAATTACGCAGGCGTTCGGCGAGGAGAAGACTGATTTGCAGATTGCTGACTTTCTCAGTGCAATCGCCGGCTATCGCTCCCGGATCCATACCGCCGTGTCCGGGGTCAACGATGACCGTAATACCTTTTAGCGGAGATGCGTCCTCCACTCGGCCTCTGTACTGACTCAAATCTACCACGTAGAAATTATCCAGAGACGATTCGGCGGGCCAACTGCCGCGCTCGTTGGCAATACGTTCCGGATCGGCTACCGGGTCGGTGGAGTGGGGAGAAATGCCTTCCGGGAAACTCTGTAAAGTCGGAGCCGGAACCGGCGTTTCGGTCGGAGTGGGTGAAGGTTCGATTTGTACCGAGGTCGGAGTTGCTGTTCTGCTTGGTGTAGCGGTGTCTTTATCATAGTCGGCAGATGAGCCGGTAGAGTCGGCATTGGGCAGTCCCGGGAGTTTGCTGCAGGAAGATATAATCATCAGAATGATCAGGAAGAAGGTGATAAAGGCGATTTTCGGCGCTCTTTGCAGGATTTTTTTCATGGCGATATTGTAACACAGTAGAACGGCTGTTTGTTTCCCAAATTTTGCCATAATGGCATAATATCAGTATAATACCCCCTCGGAGAATAAGTTAACTAGTAAAAGGAGTGTACTAGGGTTGAATAATTTCGATCTTTATAATAAATACGCCTCCGCCGAAGCGATGACCTTGGCCGACGAGATGCGTCTTTTCCTGACTGTGCTGAGCGGCAAGGAAGTGCCTACGGACCGCGGAGAGGATGTTTCGTCTCGTCCCGAACCAACAATAGACGATCAGTGCGCAGGGGCGATTTCAGCGCGCGAATACTGGCAGGGTTTGTCCGCCGCGGTGATGGCGCGAATGATGCCGCGCTGGCTGGCAACCAAAGCACAAATGGGCGAACGGCGACGTCAGCACTATATGTCGGCCGAGTTTCTGGTCGGCCGGGCTCTACTGAACAATTTGGTAAACCTCGATATGTATGAGGAGGCCGAAGCGGCGGCGCGCAGTCTCGGCATAGATCTGAAGCAAGTGCTCGAGGCGGAAGTTGACCCGGCCCTGGGTAACGGGGGGCTGGGGCGGTTGGCCGCCTGCTTTATGGACTCCGCGGCGACCCTTAATCTCAATGCCGGCGGCTACGGGATCCTTTACCATTACGGTCTTTTCAAACAGAAGATCGTCAACGGTTTTCAAGAAGAACATCCGGACGAGTGGCTGGACATGGCCTACCCATTCCTGATTGAGCATCGCGAGTGCGCGGTTGAGGTGAGCTTCACCGATATGACCGTACGGGCGGTACCGCATGACTTACCAATTACGGGCTATCGCACGAATAATATCAACACATTGAGACTTTGGAACGCCGAGAGTATCGAGCCTTTCAATATAGGTCTGTTCAATGCTCAGAAGTTTAATGAGGCCAGTGCTCACGCTATGCATGTTGCCGATATTTGTCGTGTGCTCTATCCGAATGACTCGACACCGGACGGACGCGCGTTACGCCTACGTCAGCAGTATTTTTTCACTTCGGCATCGTTGCAGGACATTCTGCGTGATTTTCGCCGTAAGCACGGCACAAACTGGGATCTGTTGCCGGATTACCACTGTATTCAGTTGAATGATACGCACCCGGTCATTGCGATTCCCGAGCTGATGCGCCTGTTGATCGACAAACACGGTTGCAGCTGGGATTACGCCTGGACTATCACCCGCCGCATGTTCGCCTATACGAACCATACAACGCTCTCCGAGGCGCTGGAGCGCTGGGACATGCTCACATTGGACTATCTGTTGCCGCGCGTGGCGGTGATTTGCCGCAATATCGATGCTCAATTCCGTCAGGAAATGGCGGCGGCGAATATAGGGCACAATCGCCTGAACCGCATAGCGCCGATTGTAAACGGTTATATCAATATGGCCTGGCTGGCCTGTTATACGGCATACTCGATCAACGGTGTTGCGGCAATGCATACCGAAATTCTCAAATGCGATACGCTACATGATTTCTACACGCTTTGGCCGGAGAAGTTCAGCAACAAGACAAACGGTGTTACACCGCGCCGTTGGCTGAGAATGTGTAATCCGGGGCTCTCCGCCATGATTACCCGTCTGCTGGGCAGCGATGCCTGGGTGACAAATTTGGATCTTCTGCAGCAGCTCTTGCCTTTTGTGGACGATCCTGCTGTACAGGACGAATTTCTGGCAATCAAGGAGAAGAAAAAGGCCGATTTGGCGGATTGGCTTCACAAAACACATAATGTTGACATCCCCGTGCACGGCATCTATGACATTCAGATTAAGCGTCTGCACGAGTACAAGCGCCAGCTCCTGTACATCCTCTATGTGCTGGATTTGTATTTCCGGATTAAGGAAGACGGTCTCCGTCTTAGCACCCCGCAGGTCTGCATATTCGGCGCAAAAGCAGCTTCGGGATATTATCGTGCCAAGTCGATTATCAAGCTCATTAACGAGGTCTCCCGCCTGATAGCCGCCGACCCGCTGGTCAGCGAGCAGGTAAAGGTGGTCTTTATTCCCAACTATAATGTTTCGGTTGCGGAGAAACTATTCCCGGCCGCCGACGTGTCGGAGCAGATCTCCACGACCGGCAAGGAAGCTTCGGGAACCGGAAATATGAAGTTCATGATGAACGGTGCATTGACACTAGGTACGCCGGACGGGGCGAATGTCGAAATCGCCGAGGCGGCGGGTGCGGAAAATGTCTATACCTTTGGTCCGCAGATCGATGAGATGCCGGGATTGATGGCGTCGTACAACCCTAGTGCAGCCATGAAAGCGACCCCCGGACTGGAACGGACGATGAATGCGCTCAGAAACGGTCTGCTGAATGACGGCGGAACGGGTCGCTTTGCCGACCTGTACAGAAACCTGGTGGAAGGTCAGAATTGGGAACGCCCGGACATTTACTATGTACTGGGTGATTTTGCCGCCTATCGCGCGGCGCATGACCGCATCGCGGCGGACTTTGAGAATCGGCGCGAATGGGCGCGCCGTTGTCTGATCAATATTGCCATGAGTGGCAGATTCAGCTCTGATCGTACCGTACAGGACTATGCCGACGAAATCTGGCATTTGGAGCCGCATGCGGTGACTTTGGACTGAGTTTACGTTTATTGCTACTGTATTGATTTTACTGATTCGAGCGTGGCAAAGACCAGAAAACGCAGCGGGTATTCGGGCGGGTCTTTACAGGTGATCAGGAGTATACTGTTCTCGTTGCGGGCTTTGCGGATGTTTTCGATCTGCTTTTCCGGGACGACGGCGGTGGTGCGGTCGACTACGTATAGATATTCCTTGCCCTGATAAATGATGCGGACGGTATCGCCGATGTCGAGCTCCTCAAGGCGGTTGAAATGACGGCCGTACTCCCACATGTGGTGTCCGAAAATCGTCGACTGACCTGGCTCGGGAATTTCCACTGAGCCGGTGCCGGTGTAGAGGGCGGCGCCGTAGCGGAGATTTTCATTCGTGGCACCGCGCATAATCGGCAGATTGGCCAAATTAATTTTATCGATCTGGATAATCGCGATCGGCTCAATGAAGATCATTTCGGAGCGGTCGGTCGGATTGGTTTCATTATCGGGGGGTTGGTAATCGTAGCTCTCGCCGGGAATGCGGTTGGCATCTCGATCAACCCAGATGCCGCGGCTGGCCTCAATCTGCGGTGGGTTCTTCAAGATTTCCACGAGATCATCGGAAATCACCTGGCGCCGCCGGTTATCAATTTGCGGCTTAAGCAGGATCCAGATACCGACTACAAGCAAAATAGCGATGACCAGATAAAGAAAATAATCGAACAAAGTCAGGCGGCGACGTTTGGGGCGTTGCCGTGTGGGCTGCTTATCGTTATTCTCTGTATAATATGACTTGTTTCGCATCCGTGTTCTCCTTCCGAACATGAAACATATTTTAGCACGGATTGGGGGCGAACAAAACGTCAAAAGAGACATGGTGGGGAAAGTGGTAAAAAAATCCGAGTTGAGAAGGCTGTTGAGCAGAGAATTGACGGCTGCTACTAGGAGGGGCGATCTAACGGAGGAGAGTGCGGGAATTTCCGCCCGGATTAAACATCTAATTGAGCGACTGGTACTTGCGGAGCGTAGCTTGGGGCTGACTTTCCCGCTAAGAAATGAACCCAACCTCATGCCCTTGGCGCGCGAGCTGATTGCGGAGGGTTGGCGGGCGTATCTGCCGACATGTGCGTTGCATTTACCGCAGGCCTTAGTTTGGACCGAGTACAAACCGGCAAATACGGATGTGAAAGGTGGCATAGATGCTGTGTCGATGGCAGATACGCCCGAACCTCTGCCGTCGGGCTTTTTTCTCGATTCAAACGGTGTTGTGGCGGCACCTACCGAGTTCTGGCCTAGCGAGCCTTACGCGCCGGCACTCTGGCTGATTCCTGGCCTCGGTTTCGATCGACAAGGCTATCGATTGGGGCGCGGCGGCGGCTATTACGATCGGGCGCTGGCTTTTTATGCGACTATGGGAGAGGTTACGAGCGTTGGAGTGGCTTTTGAACTTTCGCTACTCCCGGAAGGAAGTTCGGTGCCGCGCGGAAAATACGATCTCCCGCTGGATTATATCGTTACCAGCAGAGAAATAATCGCGCCAGGCTCATTTTGAGTCAAGGCGCGGATTGTGCATCTGCTAAATATTCCGAGAAATTTTTGCGGTTTATTCGCGTTATCGTCAGAGATTTTTCGCACTTAGGTCGAGACGTTCGCAAAGGCTGCGAAGTGCGGTTTCGACCGCTGTCGGTGCGGGGCCGCCCGGCAGGTCGCGGGCGGCGACGCAATTTTCGATTTTGAGTGCCGCATATACCGAATCATCGACCAAAGAGCTTTGTGCACGGAATTCATCCAAACTGAGTTCCTCCAGCTTTTTGCCCTGTTCCAGAGCGTAATAGACCAGCTTCCCGACTTGTTCGTGGGCCTGACGGAAGGGGAGCCCGCGCCGTACCAGGTATTCGGCCAGATCGGTCGCATTGCTCAGGCCGCTTTCGGCAACGCTTCGCATCCGTTCGGAGTTGATTTTCATCGTCACAACAAAACCTTGCAAAGTAGGCAGAGTGAGTAGCACTGTGTCGAGAGCCTCGAATATTGCCTCTTTGTCTTCCTGCATATCCTTGTTATAAGCCAGAGGAAGACCTTTCAACATCACCAGAAGAGTATTCAGGTTACTGATAACCCGGGCGCTTTTGCCGCGCACCAATTCCGGGATATCGGGATTCTTTTTTTGCGGCATCATGCTGCTACCGGTGCTCCAGGCATCGTCAGGCGTGATGAAGCCGAACGGTGTCGAAGCCCAAAGGATCAATTCTTCACTAAGACGGGAGAGGTGGGTCATAAGGAGCGCCAGGGCGGCACATATCTCGACACAGAAATCACGGTCGCTGACGGCATCGAGCGAATTGCCGCAGACCCCGTCGAAACCAAGCTCGGCGGCCGTCCGGGCAGGATCAAGCGGCAGAGTGCAGGTCGCGAGCGCGCCTGCGCCCAGAGGTGAATAATTCATCCGGTCGACGGCGTCGCCGAGACGTTGCCAATCGCGCTCCAGCATGTGCGCGTAAGCGCTGAAGTGATGAGCAAGTGTGATCGGCTGGGCAATCTGGAGATGAGTAAAGCCCGGCATGATTGTGCGCAGATTAGCGGCGGCTATTTCAACCAGGGTTTCGATAAAACTCCGGATTGCCGTACGTACTTCACTGGTCATCCGACGTAGATACAGGCGTATATCCACAGCTACTTGATCGTTGCGGCTACGGCCCGTATGGAGTTTACGGCCGGGTTCGCCTATGCGACGGGTCAGTTCGGCCTCGATGAACATATGGATGTCCTCAGCGGTTGGGTCAACGGCAAGCGTGCCGTCAGTCAAATCGGCCTCAATCGAATCCAGACCCTGTTCGATAGCAGCCAGTTCCTCCGTAGTCAGGAGACCGACATGCTCCAGCATGCGCGCATGGGCGCGACTGCCGGCGATATCGTCCGGCCAGAGCCGCTGATCGAAAGGGATTGAGCTGTTAAAGTCATCCAGTAAGGCATCGGTCGCGGCGGTGAAACGTCCTGACCACAGTTTATTACTCATTATATTTCTTTTCCCGGTTGCGGGCCTGCGTCTTGGCATAGACCTTGATCGGCAGACCGAAGAGATTGATAAAGCCGGTTGCGTCGGACTGGTCGTATACATCGTCTTCCGCAAAGGTAGACAGAGCCTCATCGTAGAGAGAGTAGGGGGAGGTTCGGCTGATCGTGATAATATTGCCCTTATAGAGCTTGAGTTTTACGGTGCCGGAGACTGTCTGCTGCGTAGCGTCGACAAAGGCGGACAGGGCCTCGCGGAGCGGGTGGAACCACTGGCCATAATATACAAGTTCGGCAAAACGGAGAGCGACCTGTTGTTTATAGTGCATGGTGTCGCGCTCGAGACAAAGTGCCTCCAGTTCGGCATGGGCGGCGTACAGAATGGCGCCGCCCGGGGTCTCATAGACACCACGGGATTTCATGCCGACCAAGCGATTTTCGACCATGTCGCGGATGCCGATGGCATTGGCACCGCCGATGGTATTGAGGTGCTCGAGCATCTCGACCGGATCGGTTATGCCATCGACGCTGACCGGGATGCCGGCTTCAAAGTCGATCGTGACATGGGTCGGCTCATCCGGAGCCTGCTCGGGGGTTACGGAAAGCTGGAGCAGCTTTTCGTACCGCGGCTCATTGGCCGGGGATTCGAGATCCATGCCCTCGTGGCTGAGATGCCAGATATTCTGGTCGCGGGAATAATTTTCTTCCTTCGTCACCGGAACTGGAATACCGCGGGCGATGGCATATTCGAGTTCTTCATCACGGGAGCGGATATCCCAGATTCTCCAGGGGGCGATGATCTTCATATCCGGCGCCAGCGCCTTGATGCTGAGTTCGAAACGAACCTGGTCGTTGCCTTTGCCGGTCGCGCCGTGGCAAATTGCCGTGCAGTTTTCCTGTTTGGCAATCTTAACCAGTGCGGCGGCGATCGCCGGACGGGCAATCGAGGTGCCGAGGAGATACTTTCCCTCATATACGGCACCAGCCTTGAGCATCGGATATATGTAGTTGACGATCAGCTCGCGGGTTATGTCCAGTACGTAACATTTGGAGGCGCCGCTCTTCAGTGCCTTGGCTTCCAGAGCCGCCGGCTCGATACCGATTCCGCAATCGCCGGCCACGGCGATAATTTCACAGTCGTAATTTTCCAGGAGCCAGGGGATAATTACCGAAGTGTCCAGTCCTCCCGAATAGGCAAGTAAGATTTTTTCTTTGGCCATAGAGCCCTCCCAAAAAGTGTATATTATCCACGGATTATACCATAACCTGTCAGGTATTGAGAATGCGCCCGGACATTGCGTTTAAGCGACTAAATAGACGGAGAGGATGTGGTGATTTTCGCCGCGTCTTTCTTTCGGCGGTACAGGTCGAGTAGGTGAAGGGTGAGCCAGATCAGAATGCCGATCAGCGTGACTACAAGGCCGAGAGTTAGTCCTGGAGTGGTATAGGCAAATTCAACCATGTTGTCTCCGGCTTCGACGGGGACGGCCATCAGGCCGGCGCTCTTTATAATCGGTTGAGGAACTCCGTTGACTTTGACGGACCAGCCGGGATCGGCGGCGACGCTGACGAAGGCAATCTTCGGACGATCGGCACGGATTTTAAAGCTGAACCCCCGACCGTTCTGACTGAAGTCGGTGGCGCTCTCCCGGAGATGAGCTACGGTGGCGGTCTGAATGGCAGCTTCGGGAAATTTCTTGGCCGAATCACGCAGATAATCCGGCAACGGCTCCAGACGTTCCTGTATCAGGTTGGAGCTCAGGGCTTTGTTTTGATTGTCTGTATCGGACAACAGTACGGCCTGGAGTAACGCAACCGAACGTTCATATTGTTTCGGCAAGGCGGCGAGATCTTTCGGGCTGATGTAATAGTCGTAGGTGAATCCGATCGGTAAGGTGTTTTGGTTCTCGTATATATAGACATGCCCGCGCGGTACGGTTTCATCATGGATCAGGCTGAAACCGGGGCGTTCGACAGGCTTGTATGACAGGGCATAACGGACCGAGAGTAACGGATCGAGAGCCGGCAGATCGTTATAGGAGATGACTTGGCGGCTCATGCCGATAGTTGAGTAGAATTCAAAAATCGATCCGCTGACGGTGCTGATAAAGGTGTTGACGGTGGGAAGCTTGGCATACATACAGGCATTGGCGGAGACATCAATTTCGCGAAAACGATAAGGAAAGATCGCATCTTCCGGGAGCCGTTTTCCTTCATCGCGAGCCTTAGCCTCCGCCCAGTTGCGGGCAACAGTGCCGGTCTCGATCGTGATGTGATAAGCGGAATCGGGATATTGACGCGGGTAGGTAGTCCGACCGTCGTGGATATTACCGGCGGTCAGCAACATGGCTGTGCCGAGGGAAAGAGCGCAAAGAATAATGAAGGCGCGGCGACGAGTCCGTTCTTTCGGCTGGCTGAGGAAGTAAATACAAATGCCGGTCAGGATCAGTCCAATCAGCGCTATCAGGGCGAATATAGTGAAAAGTTCCGGCCGATTAAGCATGGTCTCGTGCGGCAGAGCGTCGGGATAAAGGTTTTTAAGAAGACTACGCGGAGTCTGCGCCAAAAAGTAGACAAAGGCTCCGGTAAAGATAAAAGAAAAGCTGACGGCGCCGATGGCCATACCGGTGTCCAGGCGCCGCTCCAGAGCGAGATCAATTACCTTGGCGGACATCAGGGCGGTAATCAGGGTCGGCATATACAGCCAGCGGGTATAGTGGTTAACCGTTCCGGCGTAAAAGAGTCCGTTGAGTTTGGGCACGAACAACATAATGATACAGATGATAAACAGAGTGCTCGGCCAGCGTCGATATCGGCAGAGGATATAAACAGCGACCAGACTCAGACCGACCAACGGTAGCCATAAGGACTGCGAAGTAAAATAACCTCTGACCGCAGTTATCTCGCTCCAAAAGAAATCCGGCGGCAGCAACAATGCTTTGAGATTACCCAGAAAGCGGTTTAAATCAATGAGCCAATTGCCGGACAGACCGTGACCGGCGCGCGGATTCTGTGCCGTCCAGAGTAGTGAGGGAAGTAGAAGCCACATGGACATTATGACACCCAGAACACCTTCGCTAAGAACATGGAAGAACTGACGCCATAGCGGAGTTTTCGCCGGCGTCAAGGTCTCTCGCCGGCGGATATTTCCCAAAATCTGTTGTAAGCGCGGCAGTCCCGCTCGGGTTAAAAAATAGAGGACCAAAAAGACAACTTCGCCGACAAAAAAGAAATAGTTGGTCAGTGCGTTCAGAGCCACCGCCAAGGCAAAGGAGCCCTTTCTGCCTTTATCCAACAAATCATCCATTGTGATTAAAAGCAACGGGAAGAGGGAGATGACATCGTGAAAGTGGTTGAACATTATATTTATCGTGGAGAAGCCGGAGAATGCGTAGAGCAGACCGGTCCAGAGCGCGGTTTCCTTACGGCGGACGTAGCGGGATATCCAAAAGGTCGCGCCGGCGGCGGCGACGGCGTATTTCAGCGCGAACACCGGTCCGATTACCCAAGGGAAAAAGTCGGGCGGGAAGAGGAAAGCAATTAAAGCGTAGGGGGTGCCGATCGTATAAAAGCTCATCAGACCGATCAGAGATGAGCCCAGATCGACGGTCATTGCCCAGGGGAAGCTGCCGTCGCGCAGAATACGTCCGGTGATAACGTTGAAAGGAATTTGTTGTTCGTTCCAATCGGATCGTACCTGGAGACGTCCGTCGTTTTGGAGCATGAAAGGCAGAAATGTCAGCAGGGCGGCGACAAAGGCAATCAGGCCGGCCAGCAAGGCAAACCGCCCGGCTGTCGGGCGGTTTGACACGGACTGATCAAGAGCCAGAGGGTTTATCGGATCTGTCGAGACGGTTGATGCTACGGAATCGGTCATATACGGCGCTATTCGCTTTCCGGTTTAAATCCGGGGAAGGGAATTTGCTCCTTCCCGGTCTGCCAGTCCCGCCGTTCGTCAAGCGAGGCGTGCGGCGGGAGGATAGTCTCGATGAAATAACGTGGTCGTGCTTTGGTTTCCAGGTAGATTTTGCCGATATATTCGCCGATTATTCCCAGAGCCATGAGAATAAGGCCGCCGATGAACCAGACGGAAATGGTTGTACTTGTCCAGCCGACTACAGTCTGTCCGGTAGCATAGCGGATCAATGTATAGATCATGACGCCGAGGCTGACCAGGGAAATGGAAAAACCCAGTATCGTGATCAGACGAATCGGACGGGTCGATAGCCCGGTAATCCCATTCCAGGCCAGTGCCAACATTTTTTTGAGCGGGTATTTCGACTCGCCGGCCGAACGGGGAGCGCGCTCGTAGTAGACAATCTCGGTTTTAAAACCCAGCATGGGAATCAGACCGCGCAGAAAGAGATTAACTTCTTTAAATTCACCGAGAGCATTGACGGCACGGCGGCTCATCAGACGAAAATCGGCGTGGTCTTCAATTGTTTCCGCGCCAAGTGATTTCATTAGACGGTAGAATGCACGGGCGGTGCCGCGCTTGAAGCGACTGTCGGTCTCGCGCTTCGAGCGTACGCCGTAAACAATTTCGGCGCCGTTGCGAAAGGCATGCACCATATCGGCAATGACCCGCGGGTCGTCCTGCAGATCGGCATCAATCGTAACAATACAGTCGGCGAAAGGCGCCGAGGCGAAGAGTCCCGCCAGCACCGCATTCTGATGTCCGCGGTTGCGGCTGAGGGTCAATCCGGAGCAAAGGGGCTCGCTCAGCCATAGTGATTGGATGATTTCCCAGGTACGGTCGCGGGAACCGTCGTTGACCATAACGATACGGCTCTCACCGTCCACCAGTTGCGAAGCGATCCACTCCTTCAACAGGGCCAGGAGTCGGTCAACACTGTTCGGCAGGACTTCTTCTTCGTTGTAACAGGGCAAGATAATATGCAGAACCGGGGCTACGGCATTTTCAGTCATTGTCCAACTACCTCCAATCCGGGTACAACTCAGTATAACACAGACTGATTCCCATGAATAATGGTAAAGCGTTATAATAAAGTGAGTATGTTCGGTGACGAATGAATATTTGCTAAGGAGAATGCATGAGCGTTTCTTTGTTGGAAGGATTGGCCGGTAAGTGGCTGGCTTATAACGATGAACTAATTCGGATCGCGGATCCGCGGCACCGCGCCGATGACTTTGTGACGTCGGGATCGGTAGTCTATGAGGTAATTCGCCTGCGTGCGGGTGTGCCGCTGTTTTGGCGGGAACATCTGGAGCGGATGAATAAATCTCTCGTCTCCGCCGGCATAGCGGCCGATCGTGAAGCGGCTTGCGAGCTGACGAAAAAAATGACGACTGTCACACGATGTCTTCTCTCTGCTGAAACTGTCGATGCCGAAAATGAAGCGACCGGTGTCGGTCTGTCCGGCAATTTGCGCCTGAGTTGTACCGTCGGTCTGCAATGTGCCTTTTTGAGTCGTCGCTATGACCCGACTCCGGAACAGCGCGAAAATGGTGTTCCGGTCGGACTTTTACAGTGGGAACGGGAAGATCCTCAGGTTAAGACCCTGCGTGCCGACTACGTTGCGGCAGTCGGTGCTAAGTTGGGGCAACCAGGTCCCTTCGGCAATTATTTCGAACTTCTGCTGGCCGATCATGCCGGACGACTCACCGAAGGCAGTCGCGCCAATCTGTTTTTCTTGAAAGAGGGGCGCATCTATTCCGCCCCGGAAGACCGGGTTTTGCAGGGGATTACCCGCAGGTATGTACTGGGATCAATCGAGCAGATTTTTGGCGGTCTTGTATCGGAAGCGTTACCCGTCGAGGAAGTGGTCGATTTGGAACGAGGTCTCCCGCTGATTGAAGGTGCTTTTATTACCGGCTCGCCGATTGACGTACTGCCGATCAGGGCGATCGAGTCCGTTTTGTTGCCGGAGCCGATTCCCGAACAGATTCACGCCCTGCAGGCCGCCTATAACCGACAGTTGGATGAATATGTCGCCGCTAATAAAGAATTTTGGAGGATATGAGTAAATGAGTGAAGATCGTATAAATGAAGAAAAGGTAAATGAAGGCCGCGGCGGACGAATCTCCGTAACGACCGAGAATATATTTCCGATCATCCGTAAATGGCTCTATGCCGAGCAGGACATCTTTCTGCGCGAGTTGGTATCGAACAGCCTTGACGCCATCGAAAAGTATCGTCAGTTGACGGAGATGGGCGAAGCAGAGGCAACCGATGAGGAGCTGTCCGTCACCGTGCGCTTTGACGCCGATAAAAAGTTGCTCCGGATTGAAGACAACGGAATCGGCATGACCGAAGCCGAAATCGATAAATATATCAACCAGATCGCTTTTTCCGGCGCCGTCGACTTCGCCGAGAAATATAAGAAAGGCGGCAGCGACAACGGAATTATCGGGCATTTCGGTCTGGGCTTTTACTCGGCATTTATGGTCGCCGATAAAGTGGAGATTGACAGCCTGTCCTGGCAGCCCGGCGCCGCCCCCGCTCATTGGGAGAGCGAAGACGGTCTGAATTATCTTTTTAAGCCGGCGGTTCACGATTCGCGCGGTACAGTCATCAGCGTGCATTTGTCCGAAGAAGCAGCGGGTGTTTTCGACGCTCATAAAATCCGACAGACGTTGCGCCGCTACTGCGCCTTTGCCGCCGCGCCGATTCATTTTGTCGATGTGAAAGCCGAGGCCGAAGTCGCGGAAGAGGACGATACGGAAGCCGCCGTCCCGTCGCGGGAACCGATCAACAACTCCAACCCGCTGTGGCTGAAAGATCCGAGCGAATGTACCGAGGAAGAATACAGAGAGTTCTACCGCGAGGCCTTCAACGACTATGTGGAGCCGCTGTTCTGGATTCATTTGAATATGGACTATCCGTTCCGACTGAAGGGGATTTTCTACTTCCCGAATACCGATATGCGCTATGAGCGCCTCGCCGGCAATGTAAAGCTGTTCTATAAGCAGATATTCGTCGCCGACGATATAAAGGAGGTTGTGCCGGAGTATCTCTTCCTGCTTCGCGGCTGCATCGATTGCCCGGATCTGCCGCTGAACGTCTCGCGCAGCTATTTACAGAATGACGCCTACGTGCAAAAACTGTCGAATTACATCGTCCGCAAAGTCGCCGATAAATTGATTGAATTGTCCAAGAACGAGCGCGAACAGTATGAGAAGTGGTGGCCGGACGTGGCCTTCTTCGTCAAATACGGTTCGCTGAAGGATGAGAAGTTTTTCGATCGGGTGGCTCCGGCTATTTTGTTCCCGACCACGGCGGAGGAATTCCTGACCCTTGAGGATTTGGGCGAGCAGGCCTACTACACCGACGATGCCGAAAAACAGGTGCTTTACGTGCGTCGCGCCGAAGCACAGGGCCGCAAGGTCTTGGTATTTAACGACGAAATCGATACGCCTTTTATCTCAATGCTTGAATATAAGAAGTCGCCGTTGCGCTTTGCCCGGGTCGATTCCGAGCTCGAGGGTGGTGAGGGCGATAAGAAGCTGCTTGATGCGGTGCGCCCGGAGTTGGAGATGGCCGCGGCGGGCACCAAGCTGACTTTCCGGGCGGCGTCGCTCGGTCCGGCGGCTCTGCCGGCCTTCCTGACCGAAACGGAAGAGATGCGCCGCGCCCGCGAGATGAGTAAGGCTTTCGCCAGAATGGGCGGCGATTTGGCCGGCTTCGGCATGGATATGGAAGAATATGTCCTGGTCGTGAATACCGACAATGCTCTGATTAATATGTTGGCCGACGAGGATCTGAGCGCGTTGCAGCGCGAAATGCTGGCCGGGGAGGTCTATGATCTGGCCCGACTCGGTAGCGGAGTTCTGCTGGCCGATGATTTGGAATCTTTCCTGGAGCGAACCAATCGCCTCCTCAGCCATGTGGTTTGGGATCAGGCGGCGCATGAACAGGCCGAATTGAACCGGCTGGCGGCGGAAGCCGAGGCGCTCTCCG
>JAAZIX010000051.1 GCA_012800655.1 Clostridiaceae bacterium
ATGGTTGTCCCCCCGCCAGTACGGAGCGGTGCGCCATAATGGCAGTGGAAGACATCGCCACCGCGGAATGAACATTAAAAGGATGCTCCGGCTGTTTATTCTCTCGGATACAATCCACAAACATACGAGCCGTCAGATAATCGGAGCCGCCGTGTCCGCTCTGCTTGATTAAATCCGTGTCCTTATCGTTCCATTGCGGCTCATAGAGATTGATCTCTTCCATGCCGTCCGGTATGGACCAGCCGTTATAGCGTAGCATTATTTTGCCGGTTCCGCGCAGGTTTTCGATCTGACCTTCGGTTCCGCAAACACGATATGCGTTATGATGAGCGCCGAAAGCGGCACAGCCGGTGATTCGGAAGATCGATCCGTCATCATTTTGTGTCATTATTATCGCCGTACGATCACCGACTCGATTGGCAGTGGGGAAATCACCTTCGAGAGGGGCAAAGGCGGTAAAAGCCGTTACACGTCGCGGCGTGGCACCTGTCGCGCTCATAATCGGACCCAGAGAGTGGGTTATGTAGTATGTTCGAGGAAGATAGTTGCGCCAGTGTTCGGGCAAGTAGGTATACCTCTTCATAAATTCGTAGTCCTCGGGAGAAACCGGATGATTGTACTCGCCTTCGGCGTAGAGTAGCTTTCCCAATGTACCGCCGTCACAGATTCGCTTTATCTCGCGATTAAAAATCATTTGTGGGTAGTTTTCCGCCAGCATGTAGATCGAGTTGCTCTTTTCGGCGGCGCGGATCAGCGCAACGCCCTCAGCCATAGTTCCGTTACTTATACATTCGGAGAAGACGTGAATACCCCGTTCCAGACAACGAATTGCATATTCGGCGTGCTCATGGAAGAAGTTGGCCAATATAACCGCATCCATGTCATGTTCAATAAAGGCATCAAAATCATTGCAAACGGCAATGTTTCCGCCAAGTGCTTTGACTCCTTCTTCGAGGCGCTCGGAATTAAAATCGCAGAGTGCTACAATCTCGCAGTTCAGCAACGTGAAGTTGCGACCGATGCTACTTCCGCGCCCCGCACCGAATATACCGATCTTAAGTTTTTCCATTGTATTCCTCCTACCCGGGAATCCGACCGCCGGTGTCAGTAATTATGCTCATTTACCCACGGACTGTAAAGGGAACAGGGATCGCCTGTCCGATATTAAGTCGGATATTCGGCGTTGATGCGGACGTAGTCGAAGGAGAAGTCGCAGGTCCAGTACTCATCGCGGCCTTCGCCGGCGCGGAGGTCGATCCTTAGCGTGACGTCTTTCTCACGCAGGACTTCGCGTGCCGCCTGACGGTCGAAGCCGGTGGCCTGTCCGTGATCGCAAACCAAAATCGAACCTAGGTGTATATCGACCTGTTCGGGGTCGAACTTGGCTCCGGAATAGCCGACGGCGGTGAGGATGCGTCCCCAGTTGGGATCCTGGCCGAACAGAGCGGTCTTGACCAGGGGGGAGCGGGCCACGGCCAGGGCGGCGAGATAGGCGTCGTGGTCGTCGGCGGCTCGCTCGACGATGATATTAACCAGCTTTGTCGCGCCTTCGCCGTCGATGACGCAGAGCTTGGCCAGGGTGAGGCAGACTTCGTTGAGGGCGGCTTGGAAAAGGGCGGCGGATGCGCTCGCGGGGTCGGTGATGGTCGGATTGCCGGCCGCACCGTTGGCGAGAAGAATGACCATGTCGCAGACGCTGGTGTCGCCGTCGACGGAAATGCGGTTGAAGCTCTTTCGCACCGCGGCGGTCAGCATGTCACGGAGCAGGGCGGGGGCGAGGGCGCAGTCGGTGGTGACGACGCCGATCATGGTGGCCATGTTGGGATGGATCATGCCGGAGCCTTTGGCCATGCCGCCGACGGTGACTGTGCGCCCGTCGATTTCGAGGGTGACGGCCGCTTCTTTTTTGATCGTGTCGGTGGTGAGGATGGCTTCGGCGGCCCGGGAAGCGCCGTCGGCGCCGGATTCCAGGCCCTGACAGAGGGCGGGCACGGCGGCGGCGATTCTATCGTTCGGGAGGGCGTGGCCGATTATGCCGGTCGAGCCGGTCAGGACGCGGTCGGGGTCGCAGCCCAGTTCGGCCGCGACTGTCGCGGCCAGGGCGTCGGCGGCCTGATCGCCGCTCGCGCCAACACAGGCATTGGCATTGCCGCTGTTAATGACGATGGCGTTGACGGAAGCGCCGGCCTGTAGAATCCGGGCGGTGCGTTGCAGGCTGTGGCCCTTGACCAGATTGGTGGTAAAAACACCCGCGGCCTGTGCGGGGGGATCGCTGACCAGCAGGGCGAGGTCGGGTTTGCGCGCCGCGACGAGTTCCGGTGTCTTACTGATTCCGGCGTAGACGCCGTTGGCCGAATAGCCTTTCGGGGCCGTGACGCCGCCGGTGATTTGCTGCTTCATGATAATACCTCCTAATAGTCAGTTCGGATTTTAGCACATGTGTGTTAAAATTCCAGTCAGGACAATCTGCCAAGAATAAAGATTGCTACGCCGAGGATAAAGATTGCGAGGAAGAACAGTGCGTAAGGATTTTGAAAGTCCGGATACGGATGCCGTGGAATTGCTACCCGACGGACGAATGCGGTTGCGAATTGCCGGGCAAAATCTGACCGTTGTCAGTGCGCAGGATAAGGATTATTTGAATAAGTTGGCTCGTGATGCCAACAACCGCATTGAGGCGCGTCGCAGCCCTATAGTCAGCACACAGGCGGCGGCCGGGCTCGCTTTAATGGATTTATTGGCCGAGCACGATGAACTTCGTGAGGAGATCAATCGCTTGCGGAATGAGGTCGAAAAGCTGGAGAATTTGGCCGTGACTCTGAGGGTGGCGGCAACACTGCCGCCGCGACAACCGAACCCGGTGGAAAAGCCTGCTCCGTCGGCAAGTCAGAACCAGTTGCCCCAACCTGCTCCGTCAGTAAATCCGGACCCGGCGCCTCAACCTGCTCCGTCGGTAAATCCGAATCCGGCGCCCCAATCTGTTCCGCCGACGAATCCGAATCCGGCGCCTACGACAAAGCAACCGGCACCGGAGAGACGATTGAACCCGGCACAACCGGCTTCGCCGATACAGTCCGATCGGGGAACGGTTCTGCGCCGCGCCGAGGAGAATCTGGAGACTGCTTTGCCGTATCAGTGGCACCAAATGTCGATTGAGGAACTGGTTGCGGGCGGAGAGCCGTTCGATGAATTCACCTTGGACGAGGAGGATGAGTGATGCGGGAAGTGCAGGTGGATATTGTCAAATGCCGCGATGAGGCGCAATTGCCGACCTATGCGCGCAGAGGAGATTCAGGCATGGACGTGACCGCCGCCGTTGAGGTGACTCTGGCTCCGGGGGAGACCAAGCTGGTTCCTCTGGGCATTAAAGTTGCTATTCCCGCCGGGTACGAGCTGCAAATTCGTCCCCGTAGCGGCCTGAGCCTGCGAACCAGGCTGCGTATCCCGAACAGCCCCGCGACGATTGACAGCGGCTATCGCGACGAATTGGCGGTGATTGTCCACAATTCAAGCATTCCCGGTTCTGAGGCGATGAGCCTGGAACTTTTGACCTGCGAAGAGCGGAAAAATCGCCAGGGCACATATGTGATTAGAGTCGGTGACCGCTTTGCCCAGATGGTACTCTGCCCGGTGGTGGCGGCGGTTTGGCGCGAAGGAACGGAGCTCGAGGACGAACGGAACCGCGGCGGCGGCTTCGGCCACAGCGGCGTTAAGTAATAACGGCGTTAAATAGATTTATTTCAGGAAACGACCCAAAAAATCGAGTATTGCTTCGGTTACCTTGGTCGGTGCGGCGCTGAGGAGATTTTCTTTGTCCGTCATATCGATGACGGTGACGGCGGTGGTGTCGGGGAAAAGGCGCTGTCGACGCTCGACGATCAGGTTGGTTCCTTCGCTGTAGTCGGAACTGCCGGCGGTCGGAGCCAGAATCAGGATAGGCTCGCTAATGGTGCTGATTGTCTCAAGAATCGGAGTGTTCCCGGCCATGCCGGCGGAAATGCGCACCGCCCATGGTACTGTCAGGGCCCACAGCTGATGTCCGAACGGAGCATTGCGACGGATCTCATGGCTGATATAATCATCGCCGAAGGGCTGCGGCGCGTCGAAGATCCAGGCCTTGATATCTTTTGTACGAAGGGTTAAGTTCTCCAGATTAGTCCTGACTGTATTGTTACGCGGATAGCTGAAGGTTCGTCGTTCCATCGCCTCCAGTTGCGTGTAGGCACGTATGGCGGTGTTGCTCCCCGCTCCGATAGCATAGATGATGATGTCGACCTCCTCACGCCGCCCCTTGAGATGATCCAGCACCATGAGCAGGTCCAGACTCTCGAGATAGCCGAAGGATTGGCTGTTGCCGCCCGAACTGCCGGTATAGCGCGGGTCGACGGTCAAAACATTGTAATTGCGGGCGACCAGTTGTTGCATCATATCTCCGGTTAAATTGCCGGCCGGGAGGCGATTATTATTGTAGCCGGGCACGATGATCACGGTCGGGCTGTTGCTCTGGCCGCTCTCGCAGTACCAGCCCTGCAGACGGTAGGTTTCGTCGACGGAGCGGATATTCCACGAGCGATACCAGGGGATATAGTTGACGGCGTCGGCGTCGAGCGCCGGTCCCTGTCGCAGAATCAGGCCGCGGGCAAATATAAAGGTTATCGCCAGGAGAATAACCTGTATAATGGCAATGACGAACAGGAATATAGACAGGTACCGAACGAATTTGGATTTTCGTTTCGGTTCGGCTGTGGAGATAATTGATCGAGTGCTTACCCGCATCCGGTGATTCAGATCCTTTGCTATTAGTGTGGTCTGAGTATATCCGCTTTGCTAAAGAGCGGCAAATCGGGCTAAAATATCCGTCTGTACGTACGGCTCAGATGCGAAGGAAGGAGGCCGAGGGAAATGGCGACGAAAACGCCGAGGGAAGCGGCGGCGGAAATAACCGCAAAAACGCCGACGAATGATAAACAACCGACGATGATTCTCGGCATCGAGACTTCGTGTGACGATACCGCGGTGGCGATCGTCGCGGACGGGCGCCGGGTATTGGCGGAACATATCGCTTCACAGGATGAGTTGAATCGGCTCTACGGCGGAGTTGTGCCGGAGCTCGCTTCGCGCCGTCATCTGGAAATGCTGGTGCCGGTCACGAAGAAGGTTCTGCGCGAAACCGACCTCACCTGGTCGGATTTGTCCGGCGTGGCGGTGACTTACGGTCCCGGGCTGGCGGGAGCGCTGCTGACGGGCCTTTCGTTCGCCAAGGCGCTGACGTTAGCGACCGGTCTGCCGCTGATCGGGGTCAACCATTTGGCCGGACACATCGCCGCCAACTACATTGACACGGATCTGGAACCGCCGTTCCTGGCGCTGGTCGTCTCGGGCGGCAACAGCCAGATCGTTCGGGTGAACGATTATGTGGATTTTGAGATTCGTGCCGACACGCGCGATGACGCCGCCGGCGAAGTGCTGGACAAAATCGCGCGCGAGCTCGGCCTGGGTTTTCCCGGCGGAGCAGCGATCGACGCTTACGCCCTGAAGGGTGTCCCCACGGCTCTGGACTTTCCCCGCGCCCGCCTGGATACCGGCGAGTTCTCCTACAGCGGACTGAAAACCGCGGCTCTGCAGTGGTTGCGGCGGAACGATTTGGGGGAGGGCGAGCTTCGTGAAGGCCGTTTGGCCGACTTTTGCGCCTCATACATGCAGGCGGTGGTCGATCCGCTGATCGATAATTTGCGCGCCGAACTGAGCGCCTCGGGCTACGGAACGCTCGGAGTCAGCGGCGGGGTCAGCGCCTCGCGCTTTTTGCGACGCGAGCTACGAATCCTGGCGGAAGAGACGGGTATTAAGCTACATATCCCGGCGATGCGCTACTGCACCGACAACGCGGCGATGATTGCCGCCCAGGGATACTTCCAGCTCAAGCTCGGATCGGGGATATATCCCGGCGACCTGGATGCCGTAGCTAATTTGACCTTATAATTGACCGCTGAAAGGGGCAGATTTTGCGCTAAGTGTTGGCAATTAATCAACGAACGGATAAAGGACAGATGTCATGACAACCTTAATGTGGATAACTTTGGGGATAACTTTTTGAAAGCTCAAGAATGGCGGAGATCCTAGGCGTTGTGAGCGGATGTAATTAACAAAATGTGCATAACTAATGCGAAGGAAGTTGCATGGCGAAGAAAAAAGGAATCAAAATAATCGCGGAAAATCGCCGGGCGAGACGCGAATATAATATATTGGAAAAGTTCGAGGCCGGTCTGGTGTTGGCGGGAACGGAAGTCAAGTCGCTACGCACCGGGAGAGCGAATCTGGCCCAGAGCTACGTGCGCATCGTGGACGACGAAGCTTATATTGTGGGCTTCCACATCAGTCCGTACGAGCACGGCAACCGCTATAACCTCGATCCGTTGCGAGACAGGAAACTTCTTTTGCATAAACGGGAAATCCGTCGGCTCTATCAACAGGTGACGCAGGAAGGGCTGACTATTATCCCTTTGAGCATTTATTTCCGGGACGGACTGGCAAAGCTGGAAATCGCCCTGGCGCGGGGGAAGAAGCTGTACGATCATCGCGAAGCAGAGGCCAAACGCGCCGCCGAGCGGGAAATGGCCCGCCGCCGTGACCAGTAAATGGCCGTTCCGCAATTGTCGTCATGACCTGAGGCTATAGTGGAGATTTGTGTCATTTTGGTGTAAACTTTGCGGATAGTACGGATGAAATCCGGGTGGAGGCGGAAATGGCTAACATTTTGGTGACTGGCGGAGCGGGCTATATCGGTTCTCATACCGTGGTTGAATTGCTCAATGCCGGATATAAAGTTACCGTGATAGACAATCTCTCGAACAGTAACCAGGAGGCGCTGAACAGAGTCAAACGTATCACCGGGAAAGATTTGGACTTTGCCTGCGTGAATCTCTGTGACTATCTAAGTCTGGAGGATGTCTTTGTCAAAACTTCCTTCGATGCCGTGATCCATTTTGCGGGCTACAAGGCCGTGGGTGAATCGGTCGCCAAGCCTCTTGACTATTACCGGAACAATCTGGAATCCACATTCAATCTGTTGCACCTGATGCTGAAGTTCAACGTGGCGCGGATAGTCTTCAGCTCGTCCGCCACCGTTTACGGTACTCCGAAAGAGGTGCCGATCCGCGAGGATGCGCCGCTCACTTGTACAAATCCCTACGGCTGGACGAAATATATGAACGAGCGGATTCTGACCGATACGCAAATCGCCAATCCGCAATTGTCGGTGGTTTTGCTACGTTATTTCAATCCGGTCGGGGCGCACTCTTCCGGGCTGATCGGGGAAGATCCGGTCGGGATTCCCAACAACCTGATGCCCTATATCACGCAGGTCGCCACCGGTCGTCTGGAAAAGCTGCACGTCTTCGGCAACGACTATCCGACTCCGGACGGAACCGGCGTGCGCGATTATATTCACGTTACCGATTTAGCCAAAGGACATGTGGCGGCGATTGAATACAGCTTCAAATGTACGGGAGTTGACGTTTTTAACTTGGGCACCGGACGTGGTACAAGCGTATTGGATCTGGTTCGCACTTTTGAACGCGTTAATGACCGTCGCATTCCTTACGTTATCGATCCGCGTCGCCCCGGCGACATCGCTACCTGCTATGCCGATCCCGACAAGGCGAAGAAGGTGCTCGGCTGGGAGGCGGAATTAGATTTGGCGGATATGTGCCGCGATGCCTGGAATTGGCAAAGTAAAAATCCGCAGGGATATCGTACTTAAAGGGGATACAGCACCTGAAGATGAGTGACAATGATCAAAATCCTCTGACTGGCTCCGATAACGAGCGGTTGCGTCGCGATCGTAGCGGACGCCGCTCCGCCCGTCGCAGCAGTTATACCGAATTGAGCCGTCCGACCAGCGATATGTTTTCCTGGCATGAGCAGGGTTCTCCCGCTCAGCCCCCGCCCGCCTGGAGTGATTCCGGGACTCTGCCCCCTCGCGCTCCGCAAATGCCGCCGCGTCAGTATATCCCGGAACAGCGGACAAGGCCGCTACCGCCGCCGAGTGACGGCATACGACGCGATCCCCGTTACGGCGCAATGCCGGCACAGAGCCGCCCCGATCCCGGTATGGATACCGTTCCGCCTCGGGCCACGGTTCCTCCGCCGAAGAAAGCGGCGCAGACTGCCCGTCGGAAACGCTCGCGCGGTAGAGTGATTGCCCGGCGCATAGCGATATCCGCGTTCAGTTTCTTGCTGGTTTTACTTATCGGTGTCTGGGCGCTCTGGCGCTATATCTTCTCCGGAGCTCACGTGGGCCTGACCGATCAGGATATCTCGGATATCACGATTCCGGAAGAAACGGTGGTGCTTACCGATTATCGCGGTGAGACGACACATTTTGATGTGTCTGTCGAAACCGGTGAGACCCAGGGAGAGGAAATCGTCATTCCACAGTATGAGGGCAATTACGCTCATATTATGGTCATCGGCGTGGATTCACGCGACATGAACAGAATCAATACCAATTCCGACACGATGATGCTGATTACACTGGATCGCAACAGCGGCACGATGCGCATGACTTCGTTTCAGCGCGACATGCTGGTCTATATGCCGGGCACTAACAATTTACGCAAGATGAACTCGGCCATGTACCGCGGTGCGCGCTATCTCCTGGATACTTTGAAGGAAAACTTCCTTCTGGATATAAAGGATTATGTCGTGATTAATTTCAACGGCGCCGAGGAAATGGTTAACAAGCTGGGCGGAGTGGAGATAGATGTTCCGGACAATCCGCGACTACTGGCGGATATCAATAGAATTATCGATGAGGCCAACTACTCCGATCCGGCTTTCAAGCATGATGCGGACAGCTGGTCTCCCTACATAGAAAAATCCGGACTGCAACTTCTAAATGGGCGTCAAGCGATTTCCTTTGCCCGTTCGCGCAAGGCCGACAGTGACTATAATCGCATGCGTCGCCAGCGCCAAGTAATTGATACCGTATTCCGTCGTTTCCGCACCGCGGATCCCGTGACGCTCGTCGAGGCGGCGCGGGTGGGGCTGCAATACATCGCCACCAACCTCAGCGAAACCGAGATTCTCAGCCTGGTTGTCGATCTGATGCCGAAAATGCAGCAGGAGACCGA
>JAAZIX010000052.1 GCA_012800655.1 Clostridiaceae bacterium
AAACGCTGAACGACCCGCGTTATCTCAATTTGAGCCAGCGCCGCCTGACGGTATCAACTTGCGGCCTTGTGCCTATGATGATAAAATTCGCCCGTGAGGGATTGGCTGTAAACTTGGCCGTGTCTTTACATGCGGCAGATAACGAGTTGCGCAGTCGACTCATGCCCGTGGCAGCAAAATACGGCTTGCCCGAGTTAATGCGGGCTTGCCGCGATTATGTGGAAACGACGGGTCGACGCATCACTTTTGAGTACGCTTTATTTGCCGGGGTCAACGATCGTCTGCGTGACGTCAAGGCACTGGCGGATTTGCTGGAAGGATTGTTGTGCCATGTCAATCTGATTCCGGGTAATAATGTTCCGGGTTCCGATTTGCGCGGCAGTAATATGGCTAAGGCGCGTGAGTTCCACGGCTATTTGCAGGGGAAGGGCATAGCCTGTACCATAAGACGCTCATTAGGCAGGGATATTGCCGCAGCTTGCGGACAACTGCGACGAGAGGTGGAAGATGAGTAATCTCCATAAATTTGCCGCCGCGACGGACCGCGGTTTGGTGCGCCAGGATAATCAGGACGCTTACAGAATATCGAGCGATCCGGAGTCCGGCGTTATCTGCCTGGTTGTCGCCGACGGAGTCGGCGGACACAAACACGGGGAGTTGGCCTCCGGTATGGTGGTGGACTATTTTATGGAACGCGTCGGAATGATTCTCGATACCGAAGACTATCCGACTGAGGAAGAGTGGCTTTATTTTCTGCGCGATACCATGGAAAAGGCCAATACCAAGGTCTGGATTCGCTCCAAAACCGATCCGGATCTAGAGGGCATGTGCACTACGATGACTACCGGTCTGATTGTCGGAAATCGATTGATTATCGGGCACATCGGAGACTGTCGTGTATTTCTGGAGCGGGAGAATCGGCTTTTCCAACTGACACAGGATCATACCTATGCCCATGAATTGTTACGTGAGGGAGTTATTTCACAGGATGAAATAAGTGAACATGCGGGACGCCATCAGCTGACCCGCGCTCTCGGTGTGCCTGAATACATGAACATAGATTTGATTACGGAAGATTTATATGACGGCGATCGTCTGCTGTTTTGTACGGACGGTCTGTACGGATATACATCGGCGCAGGAGTTGCATGCGATTTTGACTTCCGGCCGAAACCCCGAGGCGATTGCCCGGCGGATGATTGAAGCAGCCAATTTGAACGGAGGCTGGGATAATGTCACAGCGATAGTTGGCCTGTTGAATTTTAAGGAGGACAGCAGACGGTGAGCGTGACAACTTCCAATGGAGAGCGTTTGCTGGGCAGAACGCTGGGCGGGCGTTTTAAGATTCGTGAACTGATCGGTAGCGGCGGAATGGCGCAGGTCTATCTGGCCGACGATTTGGAGACCGGTGTTCAGGTTGCGGTCAAGGCTTTAAAAAGCGAGTTCCTGGACGATGAGGAATTTGTCCATCGTTTTGATACGGAGGCGCGGGCCGCAGCCTCTCTGGCTCATCCGAATATTGTTAAAGTGTACGGCGTCGGCGAGGAAGAAGACGTTCGCTACATGGTTCAGCAATACATTTCGGGAACGACTCTTAAAGATCTGATTGATAAGTACGGGCATCTGGACTGGCACGTCGCGGTACCGATCGCGATTCAGGTGGCGCGGGCTCTGGAGCATGCGCACCGCAACGGTATTATCCATCGCGACATCAAGCCGCAGAACATAATGGTTACCAGTGACTATCGCGCGTTGGTTACCGACTTTGGCATTGCCCGGGCGTCGACTTCCAGCACGATTACCATATCAAACGGCAATGCTTTGGGCTCGGTGCATTATTTCTCGCCGGAGCAGGCGCGCGGCGGCATTGTCAGCGAAAAGTCGGATATCTATTCGCTGGGAATTTTACTCTATGAAATGCTGACCGGTCGGCTTCCTTTTGATGGTGATACCACCGTTGCGGTGGCGATTATGCATCTCCAGGAGATGCCGCTTCCTCCCGATCGTTATGTCCCCACGATTCCCCCCGGCCTAGCGGCGATTGTCATGAAGTGTATTCGCAAGCAGCCGGATCGACGTTATCCCAACGCGACACTGCTGGCGGAAGAACTTCAGACCTTTTTACGCTATCCGGAAGGCATGTACGGGTTGGATCCCGAATTTGCCGCCACCGCCGAGCGACCCGGCACGGTACCGAAACATGATGATGTTGAGAGTGTCGACCGTATTCATGCCTTAGAACACTCGATTAAGGTGCGTCGGCGTAACAGGCGGCGCGAGCGCGGACTGATTGCGGCCATTATTGTCATTTGCGTGGCGATAGTCGCTCTGCTGGCAACTTTGCTTTGGCAGAAAATCGGTAGCGGTATAACGCCGCCGGTTACGGGAGCAAAGCTAGTTCTGGATAATTACCAGGGTCGCCCCTGGCCAGATGTTGAGGCGATCATGAAACGAGAGCGAATTCCCTATGAAACCGAGTTGGTGGATTCCAATGACCGGGAGGGAATTGTCCTCGAACAGGACCCGCAGCCGAGTACCGAGCTGGAGCGCAGTGATATGCCGACGGTCAAGTTCAGGGTAAGTCGCGGTAGCGGGATTATCGAACTTCCGAATTATATCGATCAGCCATTCCTTCAGGCGATGATGCGTCTGGAGGAAATGGGTCTTGTTCCCGAACGACGTGACGAGTTCCACGAGACGATTAAGCAAGGAAATATTATTGACATGGAGCCGGGACCGGGTACAACGGTCAACCGAAACTCCAAGGTTGTTCTGGTGGTCAGCAGCGGGCCGGAGCGGACAACGGTACCCTGGATTTTGCGTTTGAACCGCGCTCAGGCTCTTAAGAGCATTGAAGAGAAGAAATTGATTGCCGTCATTGAACTGAGTGATGATGCTCTGGATTTACCCGAGGACGAGCAATATGTCATAGGTGTATCGCCGGAAACCGGTGAAGAATTGCCGGTTAATTCGGAAGTTAAAGTGCGTTTCGGATCAGTCTACGAGGCCTTCCCCGATTTTACCACCCCGCCGACCACCACCGAGGAGCCGACAACCGAGGAGCCGACAACCGAAGAGCCGACAACCGAGGAGCCGACAACCGAGGAGCCGACAACCGAAGAGGCAACGGAAGCACCGACTGATGAACCGACCAAGCCTACGACGACGCCTACGACAACGGAGCCGCCGCCCACGACTACGGCAACTCCGACCACGACCGCGACTCCGACTTCAACCGAGCCTACCGAACCGACGGAAACAACTGCCGAGCCGGAAGGAGAATAGTAGTATAACCTTATCGAAACGATATAGATGAAAGGACAGATAAATGATTCAAAAGTATGATGTAAATGCAGCCGAGTTGATTTGCCCTTCGATTTTAAGCTGCGATTTCACCAGACTGGGTGAAGAGGTAAAGCTGATTTCGCAGAGTTGTGACTGGATTCACATTGATGTTATGGACGGGATCTATGTTCCGAATATGTCTTTCGGTTTTCCGATTGTCGAGGCGATTCGCCGTTCAACCGATCTGCCGCTCGACTGCCATTTGATGATCGATA
>JAAZIX010000053.1 GCA_012800655.1 Clostridiaceae bacterium
AAGAGCACCGGGGCGGCCACGGCAAAGATGAGGGAGAGTTGCGCGTTGATGCTCAGCGCCATGATGACGGCCATTATGAACATCACCGGAGCGCGGACAGCCATACGCATAAGCATCTGCGAGGTCAAGGAGAGTCTGTTGACGTCGTTGGTGATGCGGGTGATGAGCGAAGGAATGGAAAGTTCATCGAGATTGGCGAAGGAGAACTGCTGAATTTTGGCAAAGACGGCGGTGCGCAGGTTCTTACCGAAGCCCTGGCTGGCCTTGGCCCCGAACCACGTGCTGACCGAACCCATAAACATGCCGAACGCCGCGGCGGCCATCATTATCCAGCCGTTGCGGTTGACGACACTGATGGCACCTTCGAGAACGCCGCGGTTGATTGTGTCGCCCATCAGGCGCGGGATCGCGACGTCCGCAACGACTTCCAGGATCATCATGATGGGGCACAGAATGGCAAACAGCCAGTAGCCATTCATATACTTACTTAACTTTCGCATTGCGTTTAGCCTATTCCTCCGTTCGGTACGCCTGCCCGTAAAAATGCATTTGCTAAGGTTACCGCAAATTTTCTTGCCATTCAAGAGGCCGCACGCCTACATCTCATACAAATTATACTTGTGCCGGAGATGCCGGTGAGCGAAGGAGGTGTTTAGTCTGTACTGAAAGAGAGATTTGTGATAAAGTGCAACGGATTGAGGAGAATTTTAGATTACCGCGCCGTCATTGAGAGCTTACCTTTGTTTAACTGCCGGGCGGTATTTAATGTGAAAGTGTTGGAGAACAGATATGTGTGCATACAATGACTTTACTAAGTCTAATGAACGGAAGTCACCGGAAGAAGGTGCGCCGGCCGGTGCCGAGCAAATGCGTTCCGTACGCCGCGCCGGACGAACGGGTAAAGAGGAAAAGACCGAAACTCGTAGCGTTGAGCCGCGCCGCAAAAGCGCACGGCGGGGAGTAATGCCGCGTAATCCGCTACCGGGAACGACCGTGAATGCGCGCGCTCGCCGTCGCTCGCTGAAGCTCCGCACCCTGCTGTGGTCGGTTGTGACACTGGTTCTGGTGTTGCTTTTGACCGTGGCACTGTATGTCAATTCAATGTTGAATAAAATTAATTTTATTGATAGCGATTATACATGGTTACGGATGGATCCCAGCGAAGCCGACAGTCTCACCGATCCCGATGCCGATTATCCGACCGGAACAGGCGAAACGGAGCCGGCCGGTACCGGCGATGAAGATCCCGGAAATCCCGCCGATCCCGGAGCAACGGGGAAACCGGAGCCTCAAATAGCTGCGCCGTTTCCGCAAGATCAGCTTCGTTCGAGCTCTTCGGTGAAAAACATTCTGCTGATCGGTAGCGACACGCGTCGGTCCGGCTACTCAGCCCGCTCTGATGTGATGATTCTGCTTTCCATCGATTCCCGTAACGGGAAACTGACGATGAGCTCGTTGCTACGTGACATTTTCGTCAATATCCCGGGCGGGTACAAGCCTAATCGTCTCAATGCTGCCAATGCATTCGGCGGGCCGCCGCTTCTTCTGGAGACGGTCCGTAATAATTTCCGGGTCGATGTGCAGAAGTTCATGATGGTCGACTTCTTCTCGTTCCGCGATATCGTCGATGCCCTGGGCGGCGTGACAATTGATGTAAAACCGGAGGAAGTTAAGTATATCAATCTGTCGGTTCGTGAGATGAACAGATTGGAGGGTCGTAATGCCACTACTTATCAGCTGAAGAGTTCCGGCAAGCAGAATCTCAACGGAATTCAAGCAGTCGGCTATTCGCGTATTCGTAAAATAGGGTCGGACTTCGGCCGCACCCAGAGGCAGCGCAATGTTCTTAATGCGGTTTTGGCCAAGTTCAGATCAGCCGATATCGGCACGTTGCACAATGCGGTTAACGCGGTGCTACCGTACCTGACAACAAATCTTTCGCGCGGAGATGTTCTGGACTTGGCTGCTCAGCTCCCCGCGATTGTCAAATACCCGGTGACCGAGCTGCAAATCCCCGCCAAGGGCACATTCGAATACGCTACAGCCGGCAGTCACGGAAGCGTAATTAAGATAGATCTCTATACCAATAACCGCCTGCTTTGGAAGACAATATACGGAGAATAGCAATGAAAAAAAAGAAGGTGAATTTTCGTCGTCCTTTTTTGAACCTGGCCACCGCCGAGCGCATAGCGGCGGAGTTCCCCACACCGATTCATGTTTATGACGAAGCCGGCATTCGAACTAACGCGCGTCGCCTGCACGAGGCTATGGCGTGGAACAAGGGCTTTAAAGAATATTTCGCGGTCAAGGCCACCCCGAACCCTTATATTTTGAATCTTCTCAAGGAAGAAGGTTGCGGTGTCGACTGCTCATCCTATACGGAACTACAGATGGCTGCGGCGGTCGGCTTCAGGGGCGAGGACATTATGTTCTCCTCGAACGTGACGCCGGCCGAGGACTATCTTTTGGCGGCCGAGCTCGGAGCCACGATAAATCTTGACGACTACACCCACATAGATTTTCTCGTCAAAACGCTGGGTCGGATCCCCAAGCGCATTTCCTGTCGCTTCAATCCGGGCGGACACTTCGTGATCGGCAACGAAATCATGGACAACCCGGGCGAAGCGAAGTACGGCTTTACGCTCGAACAGCTGATCGACGGCTATCGCAAGCTGAAGGAGCTCGGCGCCGAGGAGTTCGGCATCCACTCTTTCCTGGTTAGCAACTCAACCAGTGACGAGTATTACCCCGCCCTGGCGGAGTTGCTTTGCCGCACGGCGATTCAAGTCCGCGAAGAAACGGGCGCGGAAATCAGCTTTATTAATCTGTCCGGCGGAATCGGAATTCCGTACCGCCCCGAGCAGGAGGAGGTCGACATATTCAAGGTCGGCCGGGAAGTTCGGGCGGCTTTTGATTCTATATTGGGGCCTGCCGGCTTCGGCGAGGTCGCGCTGAACACCGAACTGGGACGCTATATGCTCGCGCCTTACGGCTGCCTGCTGACTCGCGTCCTGCACCTGAAGCATATTCATAAGGAATACGTCGGGGTCGACGCCTGTGCCGCGAACCTGATGCGGCCGGCAATGTACGGGGCTTACCACCATATTACGGTGCTGGGCAAGGAAGACGCGCCGACGGATTATGTCTATGACGTAACCGGCGGGCTTTGCGAGAACAATGACAAATTCGCGATTAACCGCGAGTTGCCGCAGATTGTGCCCGGTGATTTGTTGGTAATACACGATACCGGGGCGCACGGTTTTGCGATGGGTTACAACTACAACGGTCGCCTGCGATCGGCCGAGTTACTTCTGCGCGAGGACGGTTCGTTGCAGTTGATTCGCCGCGCCGAAACACCGGCCGATTACTTCGCCACTTTGGACTGGCCGGGCTTGCCGCGCCGCTAAAAAAGAAGTTCCTTATGCCTGAGTTGCGGCGGGAACGAAAATACTGTTGAGGACAAAAGATGATGAAAAACACAGGTAAATTCGTAACGACAGTGCTACTCCTGCTCTTGGTGCTTGCTCTGGTGTTGAGCGGCTGTGCCAACGGATCAAAGCAATCCGGGGGAGACGGAGAAGAACCGAAAACAATAAAGGTAGGGAAAATAAATAAAGATATGAAGTACTATGCGGAGATTAAAATGCGAGCCTCGTCCGGCTTTGCCGGCGGCAAGATCGAGGTGGAGTTAGATCCGAGCCAGGCGCCGATCACGGTGCAGAATTTCGTAGACTTGGTCGAAAAGGGTTTCTATGACGGGATTAAATTCCATCGTATCGAACCTGGCTTTGTGATTCAGGGCGGCTGTCCGCTCGGCACCGGAACCGGCGGACCCGGATACAAGATTCAGGGCGAGTTCAAGGCTAACGGAATTGAAAATAATATCAAACATGAGCGCGGCGTCATCTCGATGGCAAGGGCGAAAGATTACAATTCGGGCGGCTCGCAGTTCTTTATCGTGCTGGAGACCAGCGCTTCGATAACGCGCTCTCTGGACGGGCTGTATGCGTCTTTCGGGCGGGTGATTTCCGGGCTTGATGTCGTCGACGCGATCGCCAAGCTTCCGAACTCCGCCACCACCATTGATAAGGTGCGAATGATCGAAAAGCCGTAAAGACCATATAGGTCGTAAGTTTATTATCTATTCATCGCCGGCTGCAGCCAGAGCGTCGTCCAAGCGGACATAGTTCTCCTGCAGCCTTTCTATTTCCGCCAACAATTCGGCATATCTGTGATATTCGTCGGGGGTGGTGTCGGCGTCGATGCCGTCCTCGAAGTCACGCTGTTCCGCCTCCAGTTCGACCAATCTATCCAAACATTCACGCTGTTCGCGACGAAGCCGGGCGTTCAGCGCCCGTGTCTGCGCCGGGTTGAGCGGCGCGTTCGACGGCGGTGAAATTCCTGTTCCCGGTAGCTGTGAAGATTTTGCGTTTTCCGATAGCTGTGGTGAATCAGTTGCGGAATTGGCGGCGCTGGCGGCGGAACTGCCGGCTTTGTCAGCTACACGCATCGATTGAGGATCTGCCGCGGGCGTTGGCGAAACCGCAGAAAATGCGGTTATCGGTCGCGCGGTTACGGTCGGCGAGGCTATCGATGTCCGTTGGCGACGTTCGACGGCGCGCATCCAATAGTAAAAATCGTGGTGATTGTTCAAGGTGCGGTTGTGGAGTTCCCAGATCTTGCCGCCGAGACGATTGATGAAGTAGCGGTCGTGCGAGATGACGATCATCGCGCCGGCGTAGTTGCTCAATGCCGATTCGAGGATTTGCAGAGAGCGGATGTCGAGGTGGTTGGTCGGCTCGTCCAGCAGGAGAATATCCGGGCGGGATTGAATCAGGAGCGCCAGGCGTAGGCGCGAGCGTTCGCCGCCGGAGAGCACGTTGACGGTTTTGCGGATTTCGATGGCGTCGAAGCCGAGCTGCGCCAACGTAGCGCGCGCGGTCTGCTCGGTCAGGTCGCCGACGCTCAGCATGGTGTCCAGGCAGGTCGCCGACTCGTCGGCAAATGTGACGTGTTGCTCCAGCAAACCCAGCGTCAGTCCGCCGGCGATGCTGATCGTGCCGCTGTCCGGTGCCACCGTGCCCTGAATTATGCGGAAAAGTGTCGTCTTGCCGGTCCCGTTGTCGCCGACCAGCGCAGCCCGCTCGCCGGGGAACAGACTGCAATTGACCTCCGAGAAGAGCAGACGCTCGCCGAAAGCTTTGCTGAGATTGCGAAAACCGAGCAGCTCCGCTTTGGCTTCGATATTGCTCGGCGGCGGCAGAAAACGAAAGCTCACGTTTCTGTGACTGTCGGGATTGGCGGCGCGGAACGCACGCAGTCGATCCTCCAGCTTGCCGACGAGACGGTCGCGGGCATGGTAGCCGCTGATATTGCGATGCGAAAGGAAGGTCTGGCGCACGTCCTTTTGCCGGGCGATCTCCTCCTCGAGATTGGCGGCGGTTTGGGCGACGAGGGTACGGCGCTCTTCGTATTGGCGGCGGAAGTCGGAATAGTTGCCGGGGTACGTATCGATGCCGGCGTCGTGCAGGTGGGCGACGCGGGTGGCGATCCGGTCGATGAACCAGCGGTCGTGCGAGACGATGATGACGCTGCCTTTGTAGGCGGCGAGGTGGTTCTCCAGCCACTGCAGGGTCGGTAGGTCGAGGTGGTTGGTCGGTTCGTCGAGGAGGAGCAGGTCGGGGCTTTGCAGGATGAGGCGGGCCAGGCCGAGTCGCATCAGCTCGCCGCCGGACAGGGCACCGCCGCTGTCGCTGACCAGCGCCGGGTCGAGACCCAGGCCGTTAAGGGTGGCGCTGAGGCGGGCGGCATAATCGTAGCCGCCGAGCTGTTCGTAGCGGGCGAGGGTACGGTCGTATTCCGCGAGTACGGCGTCGAGGTCGGGTGCGGTAGTTTTGCCAGGGGCGGCGGTGTGTTCGCTGCCGTCGCGAGCGGTGCCGTTCGTGACTATGGCTCTACTTGCATTTTTGCCGTTGGTGCTGGCGATTGCGACGGCATTTCTTGCATTTTTGCCGGAGGTAATGGCGGCCTGGTCGTTTGTGCCGCACGGGGCGGCGTGCGCCATCAGCTGTTCGAGTTCGCGCAGGCGTTGTTCAATGGCGGTGATCCGCGGATCGCCGAGTTCGCGCGAGACATTGGAAATGTCCTGGGGCAGGTAGCCGACGATTATGTCACCGGCGACCGTGCAACTGCCGGCGGAGGGAGTCTCCAGGCCGGCGATCAGACGCAGGAGAGTGGTCTTGCCACTGCCGTTATCGCCGATCACCGCCAGCCTTTCCCCGGCGTTCAGGGTCAGATTTATGTCGCGCAAAACGGGTCTGCCGAAATAATCCTTGGCCAAATTTTCAATAGTTACAACCGACATTTGTCTTTCACCACGCGGCGCACCGCCTGCTTTGCCAACACTCTCCTTCCGCACGCTATTATAGCGCACATTTATCGTCGTTAAGCTGTGGGACGCAAACTGCAAAGTTGCCAAAAACCGCCCCGCCTGTCCCCGAAAATGTCTGTTAGCGCTTCCTACAGCGCGAGTCTTTCGGCAAGTTTGCAACTAGAATCACGGTTATTGTTGGATTTGCCCTGCGCCGGCCTTGTATTGTATTATAAGCGGTGCGACCGCCCGACCCCGGTCGGCGGTTGAGATAGAGAATGGAGTTAAGCGCATGGCTATACGCGAGGGGAAGTGTCCGAATTGCGGTTCGTTAATACAGGTTAATGACAGGGAGGACGCGAGCAATTTTTGTCTGTTCTGCTGGGCGCCGGTAGAGGCACAGCAGGCTTTTGCATTAGCGAAGGATGATTCCGGACATGAGTATCCCAACGATACCTATGATGAGCCGACCGACGAGGAGCGTAGCTCGGCGATGGCGGGCTACCGGTCCGGAGCTACCGATCTGGTGCGGCAGGCAATTCGTCGCGACCAGGCGGAGCGGCGGCGGACGGAGCAGACCCGAAAGCTGACTCCGGCCGAGATTGTCGCGGCTCAGACGAAGCCGATTTACGTTCCCAACCTGAGCAAAAAGATGCGCCTTTGGATCGGCGGGGTCAGCCTGGCGATCGTGGTTATTCTTTGCGCGACTCTGATTCCTTTAACAATTGTCCGCAACAATCATCGCGGAGTTTTGGCCGCCGAGATCGAAACCATCGCTGGTTGGAAGGTGGATGACGACGGTTCATATCTGTTTGAGGGCCAGGGGAATCGTTCGCTGAGCATCGTCGCTCCCGAAAAGATTGTGGATGAGGCGGAAGGTCAGGCGATCATGGAGCGCTATTTGACGGCCTATCGCAAGAGCTACGGCATCCCGGAGGACAAACCCGTTGCTCTGACACTGCGCATTCTGGATTCGGACGGGACGCGGGAATTGAAGATCGATCGGGACGGCGGGCTCACCAACAATCGGATCACGCCTCCGCCGTTGCCGACCCCGACCCCGACTCCGCCTCCGACAGGCACCGGAGGATAAGCATAGACGCTCTTTCTCCGAGCTCGGCGCCGGATAAGCGCGGGACTCGGGCGTTATTTCGCCAGCTTTGACAATAAACGCCGGATAAACTCCGGCGTTATTTTTACGTATGAGACAACCGCCGCCGGGTAAGCGCCGGCGTTAGTTTTATGCGATTGAATTAAGGTAGGCGCCGACGGTCTGGGCGGCAATGCTGCCGTCACCGGCGGCGGTGACTATCTGTCGCAACGGGGTGACGCGGCAGTCGCCGGCGGCGAAGAGCCCGGGTATGGCGGTGCGCATCTCCGTGTCTGTGATGATGAAGCCCTGCTCGTTTTTGATCGGCAGGTCGATGAATTCGGTGACCGGCTCGATGCCGACGAAGGGGAATACGCCGTCGGCGGGTATCGTGAGGATGTCTTCGGGATTATTGCGATCGGCAAACAGCATTTGCGTGACGCGCGTGCCGTCGCCTTCGATAGCGACCGGAACGCGGTTGTAGACAATTTCTATTTTGGGATTGGCGGCGACGCGATCCTGAAGTATCTGATCGGCACGGGCGACGTCGCGGCGCAGGACGAGGGTGACTTTGTCGGCAAAGCGGGTCAGATAGTCGGCTTCTTCAAATGCGGTGTTGCCGCCGCCTATGGCGATCAGGTTTTTGTCGCGGAAGAAAGCGCCGTCGCAGACCGCGCAGTAGGAGACGCCGCGGCCTTTGTACTCTTTTTCTCCGGGGATACCGATCTCGCGCTCCCGGCAGCCGGTGGCGATGATCACGCTGCGGCCGATATAGTTGCCGCTGTATGTGTGGACGGTGAAGTTGCGATTCGCGGCTTCTGCGGTGTCTGCGGTGTTTCCGGTTTTCGCGGCGGCATCCGTGTCGGCAACCGGGGCCGTAATCGCGTCGACGGGCTCATTGATGAATTCGGCGCCGAAGGCGAAGACGTGTTCGTATATCTGTGTCGCTAGAGTAAAACCCTCGATCTGCCGCTCGCCGGGCCAATTCTCGATATCACTGGTCTGAGTCAGCTTGCCGCCCGGCATGCCGCCTTCAAATACGGCGGTGCTCAGTCCGGCGCGCCCGGCGTAAAGAGCGGCGGTCAGTCCGGCCGGTCCGCCGCCAATTATCAAAAGATCGTAGATCCGATTCGTATCATTATTCAAATTCGTATCGCTGTTCATATTATTTTCCGTGCTCATAAATTTACCTCTTCCGCACAAACTTCCTTCAATTTATCTCGATTTAAACGCAGAATCGCCGGCAGGTCAAGACACAGGTGTGACCGAAAATGCCCGGACCCCCCCAGCTTGGCGGGAATCACGGCGAAATCACAATTTTTGCACAATTAATGTCGCGAAAAAGTAGTTTCTACGTGTTAGGTGACGGTTGCTAGTGCCCTGAGCGGCTTTCGGTAACTTTTCAGATCCGCGGGAGTCCGGTGAACTCGCACTCCATAGCCTTTAGGCAACTTTGCAGTTTGCGTCCCGTCGGAGTACGTTACCGGAGTCGGCGCGGGCGCGTTAGTTGCAAAGTTGCCGAAAGCCGTCTGAGGCAGGTGATCTAACGGTGATTTTCGGACGTTTTCGACGCTACTTTCGGCGATATAACAGGTTTTGCGGCAACAGAGA
>JAAZIX010000054.1 GCA_012800655.1 Clostridiaceae bacterium
CGGAAGGCGACGCGGCGGTTTCGACCGCTCCCGTGGCCGGTCTGGCGGACGATTTGCGGGATTTCCTGACGGAAGAGTTCTTCTAAGGCTTGTTCATTTGCTATTTTGCGCTATCCGTCGCAAAATATGCTCATGAAACCAGATGAGGTGTTATTGTGATTACGGCAGAATTATTAGCGCGAAAAATCAGTCAGCTGGGAATCAGATTCGTCACCGGAATTCCGGATTCGTCTTTGAGTTCGTTTTGCGAATATTTGGACGCCGACCCGCACGGGTTGTTCGAGCATGTCGTGCCCCATAACGAAGGCGCGGCGGCGGCTCTGGCGATGGGGCATTTTATGGGCACCGGCCATCCGGCGGCCGTGTATATGCAGAACAGCGGGTTGGGGAATATCGTCAATCCGCTGACTTCGTTATTGCATCAGAAAGTCTACGCCGTACCGGCGCTGTATATTATCGGCTGGCGGGGCGAACCGGGGCGACCGGATGAGCCGCAACACAGATTCATGGGTGCGATTACACCGGATCTGTGTCGTCTGCTCGATTTGACGGTCGGTATTTTGCGGCGCGAGGCGGCGGCTGAGGATCTGGATGATTTGTTCGCAACGATCGCGAAAACGCTGGCGGAACGCAAATCCTATGCCCTGATTGTGCAACCGGGCGCTCTGGCCAAATCGGCGAGTTCGTATCGTCCGGTAGTGGCGCAAGCCGCGGCCGAACTCAGCCGGGAAGCGGCGATCGGGATTGTGCGGGCGCAGTTGGAGCCGACGGACGCGGTGATCGCGACGACCGGAAAGACGGGACGCGAGCTTTACGAAATTTATAAGGGCGAGGGCGGGAATCACGCTCAGGCCTTTCTGACGGTCGGCGGCATGGGCCACGCGGCGATGATCGCGGCCGGTTTCGCGATGACGCAGCCCGAGAAGCGGGTCTGCTGTCTGGACGGCGACGGCGCGGCGCTGATGCATATGGGTAGTTTGCCCTGTCTGGCGCGCTGGAACGGCCGGCTTAATAAATATGTACATATTATTCTCAATAACGGTATTCACGACTCGGTCGGAGGCATGCCGATCGGGGCTCCGGAGTTGGATTGGCGGGAGCAGGCGCGGGCGGCGGGTTATCGGCTGACGTTGCGGGCCGCGACGGCGGCGGAGTTGAAGGAGGCGTTGAGCGCGGCGCGGACGGCGGACGGTCCGATCCTGATTGAAGTTATAGTACGACCGGGTGCCCGAGCAGATCTGGGGCGGCCGAAGGAGAACGCGCTGACCAATATCAATGAGTTCATGAATTATCACGGGGTGCGGCTCGAGGCCCATCCGGAAGAAGAATATCTCGTTCTGAGCAAGGATGAAAAGACTGATTTGACCGTTCTGCCGGGCCGAGACGTGCCCGAGGTCTTTACCTGCTTTACGACGGACGTGATTCATGAGGGGCATATTAATTTGCTGCGCCGGGCCAAGGAGTACGGCCGGGTGACGGTCGGAGTACTGGCCGATGAGGCGGCGGTACAGTTCAGTCGCTTCCCGACGATCAGTTACGAGGAACGCTTCGCGATGGTCGCGGCTTTGCCGGAAGTGGATCGGGTGATGGTGCAACATGATCTGATGTACGACGATGTGTTCGAGCGTTTTCAGCCGGATATTGTGATTCACGGCGACAATTGGCGGAGCGGCTTTCTGAAGGCGATTCGCGACCATGTGGAGCGGCGGATCGGCGAATGGGGCGGGCGGATTATCGACGTGCCCTATACGCACGATCCCAAGGTGAAGCAGATTGAGCGGCGTTATTACGATCGTCTGGCGATGCCGGAACTGCGGCGCGGGCGACTGCGCAAGTTGTTGAAGCTGCGACCGCTGGTTAAGGTGCTTGAAGCGCATAACGGCCTGACCGGACTGATCGTGGAAAAGACGGTTGTGGCGGCGGACGGGCGCTTGGATCAGTTCGACGCGATTTGGGTGTCGAGTCTCTGCGATTCGACAGCGCGCGGCAAGCCCGATATTGAACTGGTGGATTTGTCGGCGCGTCTGCGGACGATTGACGAGATTCTCGAGGTGACGACGAAGCCGATCATTCTCGACGGAGATACCGGCGGGCAACTCGAGCACTTTGTCTACAATGTGCGTACTTTGGAGCGCATGGGAGTTTCGGCGGTGATCGTCGAGGATAAGACTGGGCTGAAGAAGAATTCTCTGTTCGGAACCGAAATCGCTCAGACCCAGGATACGATTGAAAATTTCTGCGCTAAGATTCGCGCCGGCAAGGAGGCTCTCCTGACGGATGACTTTATGATTATCGCCCGGATCGAGAGCCTGATTCTCGAGAAGGGAATGGAGGATGCCCTGGCACGGGCGATTGCCTATACGGAGGCCGGGGTGGACGGAATCATGATTCATTCGCGGCGCCCGGAGCCGGATGAGATCTTCGCTTTCTGCCGGGAATACCGCGCTTATAATCAGGAGTTACCGATTGTCGTGGTGCCGACGACCTACAATCAAACGACCGAGGAGGAGCTGGCGGCCAACGGCATCAACGTGGCGATTTACGCGAACCAACTGACGCGCAGTGCCTTCCCGGCGATGGAGCGGACGGCGCAGGAGATTTTGCAGAACCACCGCGCTTACGAGACGGATAAGCGCCTGATGTCGATTAAAGAGATAATCTCACTGATTGACCTGTTGATATAAAGGGATTTTAAAGATGACTGATAAGTACGGAGCCGTGTCAGAGCGGATGATCGCGGAATTAAGCGAGACGGAATTTGATTTGCTGGTCGCGTTGGAGCGTCTGGATCGCGGTCTGAGTTGCCCGGATGAGGCGAGCGAGCTTTGCGAGGGTCGCGTCGATTTTACTGACCCCGAGATCAGGACGGCCGGACGCAATTTGGCGGCGCGGCAGCTGATTGTTGAAAGCGAACTGTTCCTGGAAGGGAAGATCTGCGGCAAAGACTCGTCGCGTGTCGTGCCGTCACAAGTGAAGTTCCTGCGGGAGGAGGCGCGACAGGCGCTGGAGAAGTACCGGGTGCGTTCTCTGGTCATAATGGCGGCTGGGAAAGGCGTTAGGATGTTGCCCTTGACGCTGGAGATACCGAAGCCCCTGGTGAGCGTGAACGGGGTCAGGTTTCTGGATAGCCAATTGAGAGCAGCGCGTGAGTCCGAGATTGAACGGGCGGTGCTGGTCTGCGGTTATATGTGGGAGCAATTTGAGGACTTTGTCCGGGATTATCGGTGCGAATATGACACTCCGGAGATTATTCTGTTGCGGAACCCCGACTTCGCCGATTCGGGAAATGTTTCCAGTCCGCTCTATGCCTCCGAATGGTTGCAGTCGGCCTATGTGGCTGAGGCGGATTTGCTAATTAACAACAATTGTGTTTTGCGTAAATACGAACGGGAGAATAATTATCTGGGCTTTTTCCTGACTAAGTCCGAGGACTGGTGTTTTTATACCGATGATGAGCGGATCATCGAGCGGGTCAGCATCGGCGGGGAAAATGTCTGGCAGATGGTCGGAATCAGTTATTGGGATGCGGCCGCAGGGTTGTGTCTGCGGGATGATTTGCCGAAGATTTATGCCGCGCCGGGTGGACGCAGTCTCTTTTGGGATGAGGCACCGTTGCGCGAGGCGAAGGATAATTATGCGGTTCGGGTGCGTCCGCTCGTGCCGAGTTCCGTAACGGAAATTGACACTTTGGATGAATTGATCGCGGTTGATCCGTCATACAAGCGGTACCGCTAGGACGGGAGCGAGCGAATGCTGACCTTCGGACGGGAAGAACAGAAATTATTCGATCGGCTGGCGGAGGAACGGCTGGGGATTCCGGAACTGTTGTTGATGGAGGCGGCGGGGCGCGCCCTGGCGCGTACGGCAACGGAGGTTGCGGAGCGCCGGCCGGAATTGGCGCAGATCCCGATAGCGATTTTTGTCGGCGGGGGAAATAACGGCGGCGACGGACTGGTTGCGGCGCGCATTTTAGCTGCCGGGCGCTATTCGGTGCGGGTATATTATGCGGACGAACGTTTGTTCAGCGAGCGGTATTCCATGCCGCCGTCTGCGCAGGCGAATGCGCGGATTGCGCAGGCACTCGGCCTTTCGTTGCGTCCGATTGCGGATTACGTACCCGGTCCCGGACTGATTATTGACGCTTTGTTGGGCACCGGTTTCGATTCCCGGAGGCCTCTGAGTTCGGTTTGTCATTCCGCCATAGAGGCGATTAATCGCGCTCGCGCCGAATACGGGGCCTATGTTATCGCCTGCGATTTACCTTCCGGTCTGAATGCGGACGGCGGGGCGGTCGGACAGCTGTATGTCCGTGCTGATTTGACGGTGACTTTTGTCCGACCGAAGACCGGGATTATCGATGCGCCGGGCTTTGCCGCCTCAGGGGAGATACAGGTTTGTGATTTGGATATTCCCTCTGTCGTGACGGAAAAGCTCTTGCGAGAAAATGAAGATTTCGATGCCGCCCCGACGCTGGTGGATCGTGAATACATTTACAGCCGGCGACATGTTCCCGCCGCGGATACGCATAAAGGCGCGCAGGGACGGCTGGGTCTGATTGCCGGCGCTCCGGAGATGCCCGGGGCGGCCTGCCTGGCGGCACGGGGAGCGCAACATGCCGGCGCGGGTTATGTCCATATGCTGGTACCGGCGGCAATTTTGCCGGCCTGTCTGAAGGCAGTCCCCTCCGCGCTGTTTTATGCTTGGAATACCGTGGATGAATTGCGGCAGCGGGCGATGGAGCTGGCACAACAGGTTGACGTGATTGCTCTGGGTCCCGGCTGGGGTGATAATCCGGAATATGCCGTGGTGATTTACGATTTGTTGGAGACTGATTTGCCGTTGTTAATCGATGCCGACGGCCTGAATATAATCAGCAAGAACGTGGCCACGGCAATAAAATTCGCCGGCGCGGCAAAGAGACGCCTGCTTGATGACCTGCCGCCGGTTATACTTACACCGCATCCCGGCGAGGCGGCGCGTTTGTTCCGGGTCTTTGCGCCCGGCGTTTCGGTACCGCCGGATCGGATTCGTTTCGCAAGGCGTTTGGCCGAGGCCTCCGGGGCAATTACCGTACTGAAAGGCGCGCGTACCGTGACCGCGGTGCCGCTCAAGGATCGGGTGAAACTTTATATCAATTCGTCCGGGAATCCCGGACTGGCGCGGGCAGGAAGCGGTGATGTGCTTACCGGCCTGATCGGCGGTCTGCTGGCGCAGGGAGTCGATCCAACAACGGCCTCTCTGGCAGGTGTGTATTTTCACGGTCGGGCGGCCGACGAGCTAGTCGAGAATTCCGGCACACACGGCGTGACGCCGGAGCTGCTCATTGCGCGGCTCGGACAGAGCTTTTTACAGGGCGGTTGGGAATAGGAGGAGTTTGTATGTTTGAACGAGTCGGAAATCCGGATCGAGAGCGCGTATGGGCGGAGGTGGATTTGAATGCGCTGGAGCATAATATACGTGTTCTGCGTGCCGGAATGCGTCCCGGTTGTAAATTCATGGCGATGATCAAGGCCAATGCCTACGGTCACGGTGCGATAATTTGTGCCGAGCGGGCAGTTTCCGCCGGGGCGGATGCGCTGGGTGTGGTGAGGTTTGATGAAGCCTTTGAGTTACGGACAGCGGGGATAGATGCGCCGATTTTGATTGTCAGCCCGCTCCCGGATGCGACGTTGGCGGATGCTCTCGAGATAGGGTGTATTCTGACGGTTGATCAGCCGGAACAGATGCGTCTGTTGAGTGCAATTGCGGTGAAAAGTGGCTGTACAGTCGATGTACACCTGAAAGTCGACAGCGGCATGCACCGCCTGGGGATTGATCCGACAGATCCGCGGGCAATAGAGGAATGGGTTGCCTTATGTGATTTGCCGGGAACGCGCCTGAGCGGAGTATACACTCACTTTGCCTATGCCGATTTTCCGGAGCAGACGGAGACTTCCGTACAGTTTGCCCGCTTTGCGGATTTTGTGGCACGGTTAAAGGCAGCGTCGGGGCGCGAGTTGGTTGTACATGCCGCCGCCAGTGCCGCACTTATGCGCTGGCCGGAGTATCATGCCGATATGGTGCGTTGCGGTGCCGCGATTTACGGCCTGCATTTGGATAATTGTGAGGATTTGCCGGTTAACGCCGAACTGCGACCGGTGATGGCCGTAAAAGCTCAACTTATTCGCAAGCGCCTGCTTCGTCCGGGAGATCGTGTCAGCTACGGCGGACGTTTTACGGTTACCGAGCCGATGGTTGTGGCTGTGGCCGGGATCGGATACGGCGACGGATACCCGCGAATTTTATCCGGGCGGGCGTACGGAATGATTGAAGGCTGTCCGGTTCCGCAAATCGGTACGATTTGCATGGATTCCTGCCTTTTCGATTTGACTCCCTACCAAAAACTGAAAGGCCTGAGCGCCGAGCAACTGCTGGTAGACCCGGGCCCGGAAATTATCACACTGCTCGGCGACGGGCTGACCGCCGAGACATTGGCGGAATGGGGCGAAACAATCGGCCATGAGATCATTACCGGTATTTCTTCCCGTGTGCCGCGCTATCCCCGTTGTTAATGTGGAACAAACTGCCGGCTGCTTCGGGTGCCAATAAGCTGACCAGAATAGCCTTATGTGCGTGGAGACGGTTCTCTGCCTGGTCGAAAACAACCGATTGAGAACCGTCGATGACCTCGGCACTGACCTCAAATCCGCGATAGGCGGGCAGACAATGCAGGAAAATTGCCTCGGGGCTACCCAATGCCATGAGAGTCTCGTTGACCTGATAGTCAGCAAAGCGTTTGACGCGCGCCTCGTGCTCGGCCTCCTGACCCATACTAACCCATGTGTCGGTATAGAAGACATGGGCGTCACGGGCCGCTTCATAAGGATCGGAGGTGTAGCTCAATTTGCTGCCGCTCTTTTCGGCCCAGGCCTGCGCCTGTTCCCAGCAACGCTCATCGCAACGGGAGCCTTCCGGCACGGCAAGGCAAATTTCGATTCCGGGCAGTTTCGCCGCCTGGATAAGGCTGTTGGCGACATTATTGGTATCGCCGAACCAGGCGAGTTTGAAATCCCGCAGTCGACCGAGGTGCTCTTTGATTGTGAGCAGATCGGCGATGATTTGCGTCGGATGTTGCAGGTCGGTGAGGCCATTAATGACCGGAACCTGACCGCAGACGGCAAGTTCCAGCGGCTCGGCATGCGAGAAGGTGCGGATGAGGACGGCGTCGACCAGCCGTGAAAGAACATGGGCCGTGTCGGAAATCGTTTCGCCGCGTCCCATCTGAATGTCGCGATTGCTGAGAAAGAAGGCGCTACCGCCCAGTTGGAACATTCCGGACTCAAAGGAGACACGGGTGCGGGTGGAGGCCTTGGTGAAGATCATGGCGAGCGTTTTGCCGGCCAGCAGGGGCTCCTCGCTGCCGCGGCGGCGCTTGTTTTTGAGGATTTCCGCCAGGCGAATCATATTGGCCAGTTCATCAGGCTGCAGATCGTTCAAATCAAGAAAATGCAGGAGATACCCCATCTCGTTATGCGTCACGGGCTGAAAGAGGTCGCGCGGATCGGCGGCGGGCGCGGAGATTTTCGCGCTGTCCGCGGGGCGAGCGGCGGCGGAATTCGCAGGGGGTGCGGATTCGGCTACGGGATTGGCAGAAGGCGTGTCTTCTGATTTAGACTCGGCTTCGGGTTCGGGTCCGCCGACAGGTTCGGGGTCGGGCGCGCATTCGGATAAGGCATCGGCCAGTTGCTCGATGAAATACTCGATATCGGTGGGTTGCAGAATCAGCGGCGGCAGAATACGTATGGTTGAACTGCCGATGGCGTTTACCAGGACACCGCGATTTCTGAGTGCGACGGCGACGTCGGCGGCGGCATAGCCTTCCGCCAGACCTATGCCGAGCATCAGGCCGCGTCCCCGTACTTCAACCACGGCGGGCTTGAATTTAGGTTGGGTCAGCAGTCCGCGAATGTGCCGTCCGGCATCGGCGGCCGCCTGAGCCAGGCCGTCGCGACGACAGATTTCGATCGTGCGCAAAGCCGCCGCGCAGGCGAGCGGATTGCCGCCGAAAGTGGTGCCGTGCAGACCGGGCGACATGGCCGCGGCCACGGCTTCGCTGCAAAGCGCGGCGCCGATCGGCACGCCGCCGGCCAGACCTTTGGCCATTGTGACGATATCGGGCTGAACGTCATAGTAATCCTTGCACAGGAAGCGTCCGGTGCGGAACATGCCGGTCTGAATCTCGTCGATGATCAGGAGAATGCCGTATTTTGCGCAACATTCTTTCGCCGTGGCGATGTACTCTTCGGTTGCCGGATTGATGCCGCTCTCACCCTGGATCAATTCGAGAATGATAGCGGCGGTATCCGTGTCGCAGGCGGCGGTCAAAGCCGCGCTGTCGTTGTATGTTACGTGGATGAAGCCTTCCGGCAGGGGAGCGAAGGGCGTGCCGTACTTGGCCTGTCCGGTCGCGGCGGTAGTCGCCAAAGTGCGGCCGTGAAAGCTGTTCCGCGCCGAGATGAATTTGCGCCGCGGTTTGCCCTGGGCGTAGTGATAGGCGCGGGCGAGTTTGAAGGCGGTTTCGTTGGCCTCGGCGCCGCTGTTGCCGAAAAAGACCCGCGGCAAACCGCTCAGCTCGGCCAGCTCCGCCGCCAGCAGAGTCTGCGGCTGATTAAAATAAAGGTTGGAACAGTGGATCAACTTTCCGGCCTGGTCGGCGATCGCCGCAACCAATTCGGGATTGGCGTGCCCCAGCACGTTGACCGCAATACCGCCGAGCATGTCGAGATATTTATTACCGTCCGTATCGTAGACCCAGGATCCTTCGCCGCGGGTGAGACAAATTCCCTGGCGCGCTCCGAAGACCGGCAGGTAGTGTGCCTGATCCAAGCTGCGGATCGTTTCCAAGTCCAATGTGTTCATATCAATATTGTTTTGTTCGCTCATCTGGTTTTACCTTTCTTCGGCACCGGGCGCCGCTTTTAAATACGTTCGCCGGGGTGGTAGGGACGCCGTTCGCGCATAATCATTGTGCCGATGCCCTCGTGGGTAAAGATTTCCAGCAGAAGGCAATGCGGGATGCGTCCGTCGATAATATGGGCGCGATTGACGCCGCGTCTCAGTGTATCAACACAGCCCTGCACTTTGGGAATCATGCCGCCGCTGATCACACCGCTGTCGATCAGACCGGGGATTTCCTCCTCGAGCAGGACATGGAGAATTTTTTGACTGCCGTCTTCCGCTTTGCAGGTCACGCCGGGTACGTCGGTCAGAACAATCAGCTTTTCCGCCTTAAGTGCGGCGGCGATCTCGGCGGCGGCGGTATCGGCGTTGATATTGTAGCTCTGTCCCGCGCCGTCGGTGCCGATCGGGCAAATTACCGGGATGTACTGGTCGCTGATCAGTTGCTTGAGAAGGGTGGTATTGACCTCTTCGACCTTGCCGACAAAGCCGATATCAATCGGCGCGCCGTTGTCGTCCTCCGACAGACGTGTGCATTTGAGAATGCTGACGTCGATGCCGCTCAGGCCGATCGCATGGGCTCCCTTCTGATTGAGTCCGGCAACGATATCCGTGTTGATTTTCCCGGCCAGAACCATCTGCACTACATCCATCGTCTCCTGAGTGGTGACGCGCAGGCCGTTGACGAACTCCGATTTAATATTTAACTTACCGAGCATCTCGTTAATTGCCGGTCCGCCGCCGTGGACAACGACGGGGTTCATGCCGATGAGCTTGAGCAGGGTCAGGTCGTCCATTATCGACGAGCGCAGTTCCGCGTTGATCATGGCGCTGCCGCCGTATTTCACTACCACGGTTCGGCCGGAAAGGCTACGAATGTAGGGGAGGGCTTCGATCAGGATCGAGGCTTTGACCTCCACGGGCACGTTGGCGGCGCGCTCGGCGGCGGAAATCGTGCTGTCATATACATTAACAAAGTCTGTCATAGTAACACCTCGCTTTTATACTTACACATGGATGCCGCTGAACCAAATTCCGGTGCGTTCGTCGTAGTCCAGCATGCAGTTCAGGGCCTGTATGGCCTGGGAGGCGGCGCCTTTACCCAAATTATCCTGGGCGGTGAAGACGCGCAGCCAATTGCTCTCTGGCTCATAGACCGCGGCGATGTCGATAAAGTTGCTGTACTGCACGTCTTTGGTCTGCGGCAACTGACCGGCCGGCAGAACGCGGACGAAGGGGTCATCGGCATAGCAGTCGGCGTAGAATGCGGTCAGAGCCGTGGTATCCTGCAGGCTCTCCGGAAAAAGTCCCGTCGGGCGGGCATAGAGACTGGCCAGCATCGCCCGTTTGACCGGTGCCAGATGCGGGGTGAAGCTCAGCTTGATTCCGGGGGCGCCGATTTCCTCGAGCCGGCTGATCATCTCGATGCGATGGCGATGTCCGAGCACGCCGTAGGGTTTCAAATTCGACTCGGTCTCGCAATAACTCGTGGCGAGATCCGCCTTGCGCCCGGCGCCGCTGACGCCCGAATAGATATCGGCGATCAGGCTGTCGAGTTGCAGGTATCCTGCGCGTAGCAACGGCAAAAAGCCCAGTATCGTGCAGGTAGGGTAGCAGCCCGGGTTGCTAATCAGACGGGTGGTCGCGAGTTCGTCGCGATAGAGTTCGGGCAGGCCGTAAACTGCCATATCCAGATAGTTCTGCTCCGGCGCCGGCATTTTGTAGGCGGACTCATACAGAGCGGGGTCGCGGAAACGGAAATCGCCGCTGTGGTCCAGTACTTTCAGGCCCTTCTCCAGAAGACCGGGAACCATCGTGGCGGAAACACCGTGCGGCAGGGCGGTAATCACTACATCACATTCCTCCGCCATTCTGTCTATGTCGACTTCTTCCAGGACAAGGTCGCAAATGCCGCGCGCCGCGGGTACGACCTCGGAATATTTCTGTCCGGTGAAGCTGACCGAGCAGGCGACGGTCAATCGCAAATACGGGTGCATGCATATCAGCCGCACCAACTCCTGACCGACATAGCCGGTTGCTCCGATAACCCCGATTCGTGTCAGACGCGCTTCAGCGTGTTGATTGTTCATAATCCCCTCCGGTTCAAATGCATAATATGCAGATCGTATACCACGAGCATATCCTTGTCAAGTTCGCGTATTATTTGTTGAACTCCCAGCTTTGTCATCGATAAAACTACAGTGTCATATAATGTATAAAATGTTAAAAATATTCATAAATTGCCCTCCATGAGTATTGTGTCGGCCTGTCAGAGGAAGTACCAAAATAAAAATGACCAAATTTATCCGGTCAAAACGCGGATAATATAGTTATTTTCACAGTGGGGGGTCACAAAAAACGCCTAAACATTTGTGAGATCTGCGTATTACCAAAAAGCTTTCGACCTGCTATAGTTGTTACGAACGGAGAAAGAAGCCCGTTCACAAGTGTTAAATACATTTTAGAAACGGGTAACGCAGGTTGCCCGAGGAGGTTGCTTAATGGCTAGTGTATTACTGAAGAATGTCTACAAAGAGTTTGACGGCGGTGTCATCGCGGTCAGCGACTTCAGCCTTTCGGTTGAAGACCGTGAGTTCATCATTCTGGTCGGTCCCTCAGGTTGCGGTAAGTCGACGACGCTGCGCATGATCGCCGGCTTGGAAGAGATCACTCAGGGTGAGATTTACATC
>JAAZIX010000055.1 GCA_012800655.1 Clostridiaceae bacterium
ATAACCGCACGGCACAAAAATACCATATTTCAAACTTCAGTGTATAGAATGCGATTGCAAATTTTTGTACAATATTTGTACAATATCCGTAGACTTATAACAAAGGAGGTTTACGAGCATGAATTTACCGGAAAAAATTCTCTACTGTCGGCAAAAGGCGGGTCTATCCCAAGAAGAGTTAGCAGGTATTTTAGGGGTTTCAAGCCAATCTATAAGTAAGTGGGAAACCGGAACATCGACTCCGGAGGTGGATAAACTGCTTCTGTTAGCGAAAACTTTCGGTGTATCGACGGATTGGCTACTTTCCGAAGACGAGCCTTCACAAGATATCCCGAATAATGATAGAAATGTTCCCTCTTCCGAGCCCCCCACCGATTCTCACAAATACGATTATCACAATCTTCCCAAGTTCATCGCCTCTATTGTCAGAAAATACGGTTGGCTCGCAGGAATATATATTGCAATATCCGGAGCTCTCTTTGTGGGGATGGGTTTCCTAGTTAGAGAAATAACACGACTGATACTTGGGGATGTTATAAACGACGTTACGAATATAGCCCGGCCCGTCATGCATATCTTAATTACAATTATTTTTGCTATGGGAGGGATCGGTATCGTAGGCGGAGCGGTTCTCGCATTTGTCTTGAAGAAAAAAGCAAAAGACAAGCAACAAGACAGGTGAAAATTATTGTTTCCGCGTACTAATAACGCCAGACTCGTACTTCGTAGGGCTCAAATAAACGTAGCACCTCTTTAAGCGGATAATTGCGGAGTACGAGATGAGCGTTGGTTTTCCGTAGTGTAGGCAAAGCTTTGCGTTCGGCGGAGAGATTCATTTCCACACGGATGGTGCGGGCGGAAACATCCGCGCTTCGGTTCGTGTCCTGCTCAGCTCCCACCGTACGCTCCCAACAAAAATAGTCTTTTCGCGCCTCCTCAAAGAAACGGATGTCCGCATAAGCAAAGCCGGGAATTTGTCTCCTCAGGCGGATCATATCCTGCGTAAAACGCCAGACGGAAGCAGGGTCTTCACGCTGAGCAGCGACATTGACATCCCGATAAAGCGCGTCCTGGCGAATCCATGGTTCGACCGTGGAAAAACCGCCGTGCGCACTGTCATCCCAGGCCATGACAATGCGGCTGTGATCGCGTGAGCCCGCCAGCAGGACGGCCAGCGCCTCCTCTTCCGACTTGCCTTCATCCAGGAGAGCCCGGTACTTGTTGAGACTTTCCACGTCGCGGAATTCGTCTAAAGAAGCAAAATCCTGATTGCCCCGGCCCAACTCCTGGCCTTGGAAAAGGAAAGGCGTACCTTTCAGCAGGAGCAGGATGCTGAGTAAGAGCTTGGACAAAGGCTCACGTAGGGCAGGATCGGGATTGACTTTCGAACTCATCCGCGGGTTGTCGTGGTTCTCAAAGAAAAGACTCAGCCACTCATGTCCGGTCAGCGAACGCGAATAATCAATATAGTAGCTCTTGAGAAAATTCAGATCGTAGCGATAATCATCAAAGCGAACGTGGCCGGGTGTTTCCAGGTGATCAAAGTTGAAAATCAAATCCAGCTCGGCCCTATCTTGCTGGGTGAGGAGCTTGCCCATCTCGCGGCCTATGCCGGGTGTCTCTCCGACGGAAAACGCGTCATAAGGTTCAAAGGCTTTTTGGCGAAGCTCGCGCAGATAGCTGTGGAGTTTCGGTCCGTAGAAATAGTGCTCGACGCCGGTGAATTCCATTAAGTCGCCGATGAAGCGGTTGCCGTCCGGCAGACCGGGGCGTTTGGAGATGTAGTTGATGACATCGAGGCGGAAGCCGTCGATACCGCGCTCCAGCCACCAGCGCACAATGGCCGCGACCTCGTCGCGCAGGGCAGGGGAGTCCCAGTTGAAATCCATCTGCTTAGATGAAAAGAGGTGGAGAGCGTAGCTTTTGTCGGGCATCTCTTTCCAGGCCGAGCCGCTGAAAAAAGACGTCCAATTATTGGGCGGACCGCCGTCTTCCTTGCCTTCACGGAAGAAATAGTATTCGCGCTTCGGCGAGTGCGGATCCCGCATGGCTTCCAGGAAGAACGGGTGTTCGTCCGAACTGTGGTTAACCACCAGATCCATGATAATGCGCATCCCCCGCGCGTGGACGGCGGCAATGAGCTCGTCCATGTCCTCAAGCGTGCCGAATTGCTCAAGGATGGCGCGGTAATCACGAATATCGTAGCCGTTGTCGTCGCAGGGCGAATCATAGACGGGGCAGAGCCAGAGCGCGTCGATGCCCAAGTTCCGTAAAATGTCCAATCGCCGAATAATGCCCTGCAGATCACCGATGCCGTCGCCGTTGCCGTCCTGAAAAGAAATCGGGTAAATCTGGTAAAAGACCGCTTCTTTCCACCAGCGGGGCGTATCCGGCACCTTATCCGTGCGCGGCCTGTCCGGCTCGCTGTTCAGGAGTTCTATAAAGGTGTCGAAAAGATCTTCGCCCAGCTTTGGACCTAAGAGCGTTCGCAATCTCGAAAGACGGAGCGAAGCCACAAGAGGATTCGTAATCCACTTGGTGGAACGCCCCATTTGCATGAGGATCTTGTCCAGAATATCGCGTCCGATCGGATGGGCGTAGACGTCGCGCACCCGGCTTTGCATACTAATCATTTACAGGCACTTTCCGGAACTATTCCTCCGACTCCGCCTTTTCGGCTTCGCGGCGCACACGCAGATCTTCGAGAATCTCCGCGTAGCGCACTTCGTTCAGGGTGTACTTCTTCTTCCAAATGAAGAAGCCCAAAACGATCAGGGCGAGCGGAACGAGCATCATCATCACCTTAAAGAAAACTATACGCGACGGGGTGAGTTCGGCTACGCCGCTGTCCGTTTTTATGCCCGAAAGAACCAGGGTCACGCCCACGAAACCGCTGGCCAAAGCGCCGGACATCTTGAAGATAAAAGGTTGCAGAGAGAACGTCACGGAATCGTTGCGACGGCCGAACTTCCATTCTCCGTATTCCACCGAGTCCGTGATGAACATGAGCATCAAGAGCTGAATCATGGCCTGGCCGACGAAGATCAAAATACCCGCCACTCCGATCATGGCAAAGACTCCGGCCGGCGCGAAGAAAAAGATCAGGTAACCGATAACGACTAGGACCGTACCGAAAGTATATATGTGACTGCGCTTCCAACGCTTACTGAGCAGCGGGAAGATAATCAGCGCCAAGATCTGGGAAACGCCCAGTACCAGGGCAAAGGGAGAATACATATTCTCATCGCCGTAAATGTACTTGAAGTAGTAAATGCCGAAGCTGGTTGTGGCCGTATAGCCGAACATGAAGAGCAGGAGACCTATAGTGACCCAAATGAGCTGGTCGTTACCGATAATAATGCGGAAGAGATCCCGCAGACTAGCCGACTCACTGCGCAAACCCTGAACCTGCTCCCGGCAGAAAACAACCGTAATCATTTGAAAAATCCACATGATGATAACAACCGCGATCGCCAGGATTTGATAGGCTTTCAGCATACTGCCGGTGTGAGCGGCCAAAGCATTGGTAATTGGCACGATGCCTACGACCATGGCGAAAAGGCCGATATTGGCGCAAATACGCGCTATCGCTCCGATCTTTTCCCGTTCCTTTTGGTCCTCGGTTAGCGCCGGCAACATAGACCAATAGGCCAGATCGTTCATGGTGAAGCTGACTTCAAAGAGAACATAGGCGATCGTGAAGTAGAGGATGTACTGCCAACCTTTCAGACCGACGTCGGTGAAGAGGAAGACCATAAAGACGCCGGAAAGGAGGGCGCCGATGACAATCCAGGGACGGAATTTGCCCCAGCGCGATTTCGTATTGTCCACCACCAGTCCCATGAAGGGGTCGTTCAAGGCGTCAAATATTCGCAGTCCCATGTAGACAAAGTTGATACTCCACATTGTCCCCACGGAAACATTGAGCACGTCGGTCAGATAATAGATGAGGTACATGCTGACCATCGAGTAAAAAGCATCGCGGCCTATCGTTCCCATGCCGAATGCCCAGCGATTATTATTCCTCTGCCTACTCAGAGCCTTATCTTTTGTTTGCATCTTTATAACCTCCTGTTGATGTCACAATTATTGCATATTTGCCATAAAAAGCAACTTATCTCGATCTTTTTTCTTTGCGAAACGCTGTTTTGCATAAGGTCGGCTGTCGTTTTTTCATGTATAAATTTTGGTAATTGATCTGATAATTTGGGATTTGCCCGGAAAGCCGCGGAGTGACCATGACAAGTCGGTGAGAGGTGGGCTATACTAAGAGTAATCCATTATTTATTTGAGCTGGAGGTATATATATGAGCACTGAAACAACCGGAAAATTCACTTTTACACCGGCGGACTGGGTTCCGTTCAAGGATCATGAGGTGGTTGAGCGGCTACGCAGAATGACCCCGGAGGAGCTGGAGCAACATCCAAATCCGGATGTCAACATTAGGATATTGGAGAATTCCGGCGTTGTTGTGATGGCGGAAAAGTTCATGGGCATTCGGAATTCGATGCTCACCGGAGAGAGATTCTCGACTATTTTCGGTAATCCAAATCCGAACAGCCATATGCCGCTGGCGGAGCTGATCAACCGCAATCGTGTGAGCTGTAAGAATTGCGTATTTGTGACGATGGATGAATGGGCCGACGAAGACGGCAATGTGGCACCGCCGACCTATAGGAGCGGCTTTACTTATTCGTTCATGAAGTACTTCATCAACAAAATCGATGAGGATCTGCGTCCTTTGCCCGAGAACGTCCTCTATCCGACAACCGAGAATATTGAATATTTCTCCGATCTGATTGATGAAAAGACGGGCGGCGGCATCGATTACTTTACTTCCGGTCCCGGATGGGCGGGTCACATCGCCTTTATCGATCCGTGTCCCGAGTATATCAACGTGGCAGACATGGATGAGTACCTGCAGCAGCCGGCGAAGATCGTGACGCTACATCCGCTGACGATTGCTCAGAATTCGCTACACGGCGTATTCGGCCAGTCGGGAGACCTTACCAGCGTGCCGCCGAAAGCGGCGACGATCGGTCCGCGTGACGTACTGCACGCGAAGAAGCGCGTTGAGTCTCACGGCCTGACGACGAGCGGAACTTTCTCCTCCTGGCAGCGCATGGTCAGCCGACTGATCACGCACGGTCCGGTTACGCCGATGGTGCCCGGCTCGATTTATCAGTTGTTGCCTTGCACAATCTTTTTGAGCCCGTCCATTGCCCGACCGATTGAGTGCATGGAGACGGTTGGATATTAAACCGATAACACTAGACAGATCACTGCCCTTTAAAAGGGTGATCATGCGATTGGAAGCGAACCCCTATACGGAAGCCGCCCGGCTACCGCAGGGGTTCCTTTTCCGTCTTTACGAGGACGGTGACGAGAAGCATTGGGCGGAGATTGAAACCTCCGTGGGCGAATTCGCGACACCGGAGGACGGATTGCGCTATTTCGCCGGGGAGTTTGCGCCGGAGCTCGATGAATTTCGTCGACGCGGATTATTCGTCGTGGACAGAACGAACGGATTGCCGGTTGCGACTGCTACGGCATGGTACAGGGGAGAGAAAACGGCTCCGATGCCGCTTCTGCACTGGGTTTCGGTCAGGCCCGAGTATCAGGGACGCGGATTGGGCGGCGCCGTCAGTCGGCAGGCGCTTCATATCCTGGCCAATATCTACCCCGGGCGGAATGCATATTTGTTCACGCAGACCTGGAGCCATGTCGCGATTCGTATGTATCACAGGTTGGGATTTAGACCGCTGACGGGCCAGCCGGCGGAATCAGGTATGGACTGGGCGGAGATCGCCAAAGTTCCGCGGAATGAATTTGAAGCGGCAATGGAAGCGCTGAAAGCGGTCTATCCGAAGGACTTTTGGCGGGAGCTATACGATTCGCGGTATTGAATTACGTGAACACAGCGTCGGTGTAGCAAATGAACGACACGCTTTTACGAGAACTTGACTTTCCGTGGAGTTGTGATAGAATGTTCGTCGTTGCTCAGATACGCGCCCGTAGCTCAACTGGATAGAGCGTCTGGCTACGGACCAGAAGGTTATGGATTCGATCTCTGTCGGGCGCGCCAAAACAAAAGGTCTCGGTTTGATCCGAGACCTTTTGTTTTTTTGTGAAGCCGGTGTTACCCGGGGTGTTGGCGTGTCGGCCTGGGCGTTCTCAACCCAACCGTTCGATGAAATCACGGTAGCCGAAGTTCTTGATTGTATCAACGGTGGTGTCACTGTTCAGCCATAGTAGGGCGGGCAGGGGGATGCCGTTGAAGGTGTTGTTTTTCACGAAGGAATAAATCGCCATGTCGCCGAAGAGCAGGATGTCGCCGCGCACCAGGGGGCGGTTGAATTCGTAGAGTCCGATTATGTCGCCGGCCAGGCAGGTCGGACCGCCTAGGACGTAACGTTCGGCGCCGTCGACAGCGGCACGCAGACAGCCGGGGTAGGTGGTTTCGAGGTCGTCGCGATCAGTAACGGAGACAGAGAGGCGCAGTGTGGAGCCGGGAACGGTCGCTTCGGCCGCAGGGTTGTCCAGTAACCATACACGGGGCTGATAAGGCATTTCCAGGACGTCCGGCATGTGGCAGGCGGCTGAGGTGTCGAGAATGACATTGCGGGATACGGGGTCGACGTCGAGCACGGTGGCCAGCAGGAGGCCGGCATTGAGAGCGCAGGCTTCGCCGGGCTCAAGGTAGATCTCCAGATGCGGACAGAGCTTATGGAGACGCTCGATTAAACGGATCAGCAGATCTATGTCGTAGTCCGGTCGGGTGATATGGTGGCCGCCACCCAGATTCAGCCAGTTGACCCGCTCCAGGAAAGCCCCGTAGTGGTTGAGGAAACGTTCGAGTACGCGCTCCAGGACATCCGCGTTCTGTTGGCAGAGGGCGTGGAAGTGCAATCCATCAATATACGGCTGTTCGGAGCATTGAGACGGTTCCGGACCGCGGCGAATTGACGAATCCCAGCGCGACAGCCCCAGATTGAAAGCCTCCGGTGTCATGCCGAGGCGGGAGAGGGGAGTGCAGGGATTGTAAATCAGGGTTTCGACTTCGGAGTAGCCGGGATTGACGCGCAGTCCGAAGCGCGGCCGTTCGCTTTGCGGGCGCCCGGCGAGCTCCGTACGAATCAGCGGCTGCCAATGCTCCCACTCGCGCCAGGAGTTGAACAGAATCGTATGGGCGAAGCTCAGGAGCTCGCGTAACTCTTCCTCGCCGTAGGCGGGGGAATAGACGTGGGTCTCACCGCCGATGGCATGGCCGGCTTTGGCCTCGAAAATACCGCTGGCCGTGGTTCCGTCGAGATATTTGCGTACCAAGTCCGCGGCGCGCGGCATGGTAAAGGCCTTCTGGGCCAACAGCATCTTGCAAGCGGCCCGGTCGGCGACTTCACGCAACAGACTCATATCGTAGTCGAGCGCGGCCTCACTGATCATATAGGCCGGCGAGGGCAGGCTACGCAGAACCGCGGGGGTCGGCAAAAGCGCTCCCGGTGTCAGCGGATCAGCGGGAAAATAAATCATCGACATGGCGTGTATTAGTCAACCAGTTCTGGGTCGAAGCACTCCTGCCAGGGCAGGCCCCAAATGTTGAGGCGTTCCATGAACGGATCCGGATCGAGCTCTTCGACGTTGAAGACGCCGGGCTTTTTCCATTCGCCGGTCAGGACGAGGGAGGCACCGATAAAGGCAGGAACTCCGGCGGTGTAGGCCACGGCCTGGGATTCGACTTCGCGATAAGCCTCCTGATGATCGGAGACATTGTAGACATAATACTTCTTGGGTTTTCCGTCCTTGACCCCCTGGAAGATGCAGCCGATATTCGTCTTGCCCTTGGTTATGGGACCGAGCGTGGCCGGATCGGGGAGAACCGCCTTGAGGAACTGCAGAGGAATGATCTGCTGTCCTTCGTATTCGATCGGCTCGATCGAGGTCATGCCGACGTTCTGCAACGCGGTAAGGTGCATCAGGTACGAATCTGAGAACGTCATCCAGAAGCGGATACGCTTGACGTCGGGAATGTTGATGGCCAGCGATTCAATCTCCTCGTGGTGGAGCAGATACATCTTCTTCGGGCCGATTTCGGGGAAGTTGTAGACGCGGCTGATCTCCATCGGCTTAGTCTCGATGAACTCGCCGTTCTCGTAATAGCTGCCCGGGGCGGTGACTTCGCGGATATTGATTTCGGGGTTGAAGTTGGTGGCGAAGGGGTGCCCGTTATCGCCGGCATTGGCGTCGAGAATATCGATATAGTCTATGCGGTCAAAGTGATGCTTCAGCGCGTAGGCGGAGAAGACGCCGGTCACGCCCGGATCGAAGCCCGAGCCGAGAATGGCGGTCAGGCCGGCTTCGCGGAAACGGTCGCGGTAGGCCCACTGCCAACTGTACTCGAATTTTGCCTCGTCGTAGGGCTCGTAATTGGCGGTGTCCAAATAATGCACGCCGGCCTCGAGACAGGCGTCCATGATGGCGAGATCCTGATAGGGCAGAGCTACGTTGATTACTATTTCCGGGCGGAACTCGCGCAGGAGCCGAACCGTTGCGGCGACATCGTCGGCATCGAGCTCGGCGGTATGGATAATAGTCTCTTTATCCCGGAGGCGCTCCTTGAGCGCGTCGGCTCGGGACTTGGTGCGGGTGGCGATCATTATCTCCGGGAAGACCTCGGGATACTGACAGCACTTGTGCACAACCACGCCGGCAACGGCACCGGCACCGATAATCATCGTTCTGGACATATAAACCTCCTCTTAGAGAA
>JAAZIX010000056.1 GCA_012800655.1 Clostridiaceae bacterium
TCCTTAATTACGCTAACACGGCGGCTACTGGGTCGGATAATAGGCGTTCGCGGCTGGCTACCGGGTCATGTGACGGCACAGCGAGCCACCGAGTCATATAACGGACAGCCACAGCGGGTTGCCGGGTCAGAACGATTCGTTCGAGATTTCGATCTCGACATCTTCGAAGCCGCCCAAGACCGGAACCAGTATGCTCCCGGGGTTGCGCGCACTGTAGGATGAGCTGCTGCCGTAGGGCTCGGAATGGGCGGAGAGCCAGGAGAGGTGCTTACCGAACAGATCCTTGAGGCTCAGGGTCAGGCGTACATTGTAGGGCAGTTCAATGCCGCCGTCCCGTTTGAGGTAGAGAGCCCCGAAGCGCGAGGTGCCGGTGATCAGGCCGGCGCTGGGATTGACAATGCCGACGTAGTGCAGATAGGGGATGTAGAGGATGTCGCGGTCGAGCGGCAGGGAGGCAAAGTCCTGAATGGTGCGGATGTCACGGTCGCCGGGCATGAGCGCCAGGCTCAGTTGATCCACATCGTGGCCGGTCGGAGTGTCGCCGTATTCGTCGGCTTCGCTTTGCTCGCGAATGAAGCCCGTGAAGACGCCGCGATCGAAGATCGCCCGCCGCTCACGACGGCGGCCGTGGCTGTCGACCGGTACCGGGAAGGTGGCGAGCAGGGCGGGATCCTCAACCAAAGTGCAGAGCGGAGAAAGAACCTGCTTGCCGATATCGTCGCCGCTCAACATGCTGTAGCCGAGTTTCTCCATGCGTCCGCTGGCACTCAGGTAGGATAGGAAGTTGGCATATTCACTCAAAGCGGCATTGCCCAGCACAATGTTGTAGCGGCCGAGCGGCAGACGCACGCCCGGGCGGGTCAGATATTGTTCCCGCATCCAGGCCAGGCGCTCATAAATCGACTCGGGGTCGAGATCGGCCTTGCGCCAGACGAACTGCTCGGCGTTGATTTCCCACTTATCCTTGAGCGAGGAGAGGACCAGCGTGATGCCGGCATCGGTGCTGCGCCGGTAGTTGATATGCGGAGAGGCGGTCGACATCTCGGCACGCTCGCAGACCCCGGTCGTAAAGTTGCCGGAGAGCATGATGTCGTCGGTCTCGAGGCCGCGGGTGGCGCGTTCGACGAAGGCGGTGATTTCCGCGCCATCGATCTCCGCCAGCTCCGGATCGAAATTGGCGTCGGTGTACGTATCTTCGCTCAGGCAGGGAATGGTGCGCGAATAATGGATCTCGCTGGCATGCGGCAGCGTTTCTATAGCCCGATCAACAATACGCAACATCGCCGGGACATCGTACGGATCGATGACGGCATTAATGGACACGGAACGGCGAGCTTCGAGAGCGGTGACATAAAGCCGCGTCACGTCCTCGGTCGTATTGAGAGAGATGGCCGAATTGGCGTAACGCACCAGACGGCTATCTTCGCGTTGCCAGGAGAAAGTTGCCTGAGCGCCGCGGGCCAGGGCGTACTCGCGCAGTCGGCTCAGTGTGTCAAACACGAATGCGGAGGAATTTTGCGATCTTATGTTGCGAGTCATTTTATTCACCTACCTTTAAGTTGTCGAAACGACAGACCGGAATGCCGTGCCCGAGTTGCATAATCTGGCCCGGAGCGCCTTTGCCGCAATTGGGGACGTAATGCACTTCCCAAGTGGAGGCGTCGCCTACGGCCGTGAGAGAACGATAGAAATCAAGAGTCATGCCCTGATACGAGGGATTGCGCACGATGCCGCAACGCTTGCCATCCTCGACCAGCCAGCCGATTTCGGTGGCGAAGTGGAACTGCTCGCGGTTGGAGCCGATCGACCAGCTACGGTCGCCGGAGACGATGATGCCGCGTTCAGTGTCGGCGATAATGTCGTCGAGATTACCGTCGTTGCCGGGATCGATGTTAATGTTGGTCATGCGCTCGATGGGGGTGCGGTTGAAGGCGCAGGCGCGGTTGGCACCGCCGGAGCCGGCGAAGATGTCGCGGCCGGCTTTGGCGTTGGCTTCGGTCACGGTCTGGCGCGAGGAGATTGCGCCGACTAAAGTGCCGCGGTCGATCAGGAGGCGGTTCTGCGCCGCCACGCCGTCGTCGTCGTAGCCGAAGCTACCCGGCGAATTGGGCACGGTGGCGTCGGCACGGGCGGTTAGGCGGGCAGAGCCGTATTGGAGATTGCCGAAGTCCTCGAGCCGCACGAAGGAGCCGCCGGCGAAGGAAAGTTCGTAGCCGAGTATGCGGTCGAGCTCGAGAGCGTGGCCGATGGTCTCATGCACCTGCAGGAACATCATGTCGGGCATAATGATAACCGAGCGGGTGTCGACCGGGCAGGCGGGAGCGACGAGCAGCTCGTTGAGCTCGCGCACCAGGCGCTCGCCCTCGGCATGCCAATGTTTGGGGTTCATGATCTCCCAGCCGCGGCTCTCACCCAGCCGCGGCGGTTTGTAGGTGCGACGTTGCATATCTCCGCTGGTTCCGCGCCCCATGACGGTCATTGACGGGAAGAAGTTGATGATTTGCTTGCGGATTTCCGCGCCCTCGGAATCGTAGTACTCGATCTTGGTCCGGGTGGCGGAGAGGCGGATAGTGCGCTGCGCAACTCCCGTCTGATTGAGGACGGCGTCGAGGCCGTTCAGGAAAGCGATCTGCTCCGCAATCGGCACGTCGAAAGGGTCGCGGGCGCAGGGGCTGACGAACTCGCCGGAAAGTACTTCCTTATCGGCGAGCCGAATCGGGAAGGAGACGCGGGCGGCCGCGGACTTGGCATTATCCAAAGCTCTGTCGAAGGTGGCGGTGATCTGCGCCGGATCCGACGAAGCCGCGAATCCCCAGGCGCCGCCGTAGAGACAACGGACGCCGTAACCGGATTCACTCTGTTGCGCGATTCCCGAACCGCCGCTGTACGGATTGACCAGATTGCCGTTGTGCAAGCTGATATTTCCGGACAGATCCTCGGAATAATAGCGGACATCCGCATAGGATGCGCCGCCGGCCATCAGGCGCTGTACATGTTCTTTCCACTTATTGGGTGTCGGTACCCGTTCGGTATTCGACATGAATATCCCTCGCTTTCGGTAATTTCTTTGGTTGTTTAATAAAGTATAAATGAGCAGAGTGTAAAATTCCAATGCACAGTGACGTAAGACTGAGCAAAGTAATTTCGTTGCGGAGGTGAAAATTACCGATTTTTTACCGCGCCGGGAAGTTTTCTTTACACATAAATAGTATAATATTACAGGAACTGCCTTTTCTGATGGAAGTTTCCGTCGGGCAGGATCCGTGAAGACAGATATGCAACATATCGGCAAGGAGAAGCGAAATGGAAAATCAAATACAGGGGAAGAATCTGCGGCTGAGCGAGCAGGCTTTGTCGTCGACTTTGCGGGCAGATAATACGAAAGAGAAGAAAAACAGAGCCGGGCGCAGCGGTCGCCTCCGCCGTCGACTGGCGGGTCTTTTGGCTCTCGTTACCGCCGTAGTTTCGTTGGGCTTCGGTTGGCTTGGTGCTTCGACTGTTGCCACCGTCAATGCAGCGGAGGACACCGGGCAGGACAGTAAATTAACGATCAATGTAATTTCAGATGTCCACATTTATCCGCCGCATTTTGTGAGCGATTCGCAGGCTTACTTGGATTATGTTAGTGGCGACCCGAAAATGCTCAAGGAATCGAGCTATATTCTGGAAGAAGCGCTGAAGGAAGTTAAGGCGCAGAACCCGCAGTTTTTGATCATTCCCGGCGATTTGACCAAGGACGGTGAGCGCGAAGGGCATGAGA
>JAAZIX010000057.1 GCA_012800655.1 Clostridiaceae bacterium
GAGGCGGATCCGGACAAGGAAATTCGTCTGGCTATAGTCGGAAGGCCGAATGTCGGCAAATCTTCACTGGTTAATCATTTGCTGCGCGAGGAGCGGGCGATTGTTTCGGATATTCCCGGCACGACGCGCGACGCGGTAGACACGCAGTTGCGAACGGATAAGGACGGCAATTTCATACTGACCGATACCGCCGGACTGCGGCGGCGCAGTCGGGTGCGCGAATCTATTGAGTTTTACAGCTATCTGCGGGCTTTGGCCGCGGTGGAGCGCTCGGATGTATGCCTGATCATGCTCGATGCGACTGAGGGCGTGACGGCGCAGGATACAAAAGTGGCCGGACTTGTTAACGAGCAGGGGAAGGGCGCTATCTTCGTCGTAAATAAGTGGGACATAAATCGCAGTTGGGAAGAGTCGGCGACGGCGAAGAATCCCGGCGACTACTGGCGGCGGCTGATTGCCGAGCGGTTTTCCTTTATGGCCTGGGCGCCGGTACTCTTTATTTCGGCGCGGACGGGGGCGGGAACCGGACGGATTCTGCCTTTGGTCCGGGAGGTCTGGCGGAACAGCATCCGCCATGTGCCGACGGGCGTGTTGAATACCGTTATCAGCGAAGCGCAGGCTCTGACGCCGGCACCGCAGGATAAGGGGAAGCGGCTCAATATCCGCTTTGCGACGCAGGTGCGTCAGGCGCCGCCGACATTCGTATTGTTTTGCCGCAACGCGCAGGTGAAGCATTTCTCCTACGAGAGATATATCGAAAATCAAATTAGGCGTAACTTTGACTTCAGAGGAACGCCGATCCGGATTTTCTTTCGGGAACAGAAACGGAATGAATAGTATCGATACGCACATACCATCGGGTAGGGATTCGTCCGCCCGGGGGAAAATACGGAACATCGCGATAATCGCCCATGTAGATCACGGCAAGACGACGCTGGTCGACTGTATGTTGCGCACGGCGGGAATTTTTGCCGCCCATGAGCAGCCGGGCGCGCGGGTCATGGATTCCGGCGACCTGGAGAGAGAGCGCGGGATCACGATTCTGGCCAAGAACACCTCTGTGAGCTACAAAGGATATCGTCTGAACATTGTCGATACGCCGGGCCATGCCGACTTCGGCGGCGAGGTCGAGCGGGTTTTGAATATGGTTGACGGCGTTCTGCTTGTTGTCGATGCCGCGGACGGGCCGATGCCGCAGACGCGCTTCGTTTTGCGCAAGGCGCTGGAAAAAGAATTGATTCCGGTCGTTGTAATCAATAAGGTAGATCGCAGCGATGCCCGCATCGGCGTGGTCACCGATATGATTTTTGATTTATTCATCGAATTGGGCGCCAACGAACAACAACTGAACTTCCCTATTCTGTATGCTTCGGCACGGGACGGGAAAGCGGCGAGCAGTATCGAAGAGATGGCGGATTCCGCCGATGTGAGCGAGTTGCTCGACGCGATTATTGCCGCAATTCCAGCACCTCACGGACAGGAAGCGGCGCCGTTGCAGATTCTTGTGGCAAATATCGAAGGCGATCCGTATATCGGGAGAGTTGCTATTGGGCGCATTGAGGCGGGATCGATTCACGCCGGACAGGCGGTCGGTGTGACCAACTATTATTCGCCCTATCCCCGACACATAGATAAAATCAGTAAGCTACAGCGTTTTGAAGGTCTGGAACGGGTCGATATCGACTCAGCGGGAGTCGGCGAAATTGTCTGCGTGGCGGGAATCGACGATATCGGTATCGGCGACACCATTTGTGATCCGGAAGAAATAAGGGCTCTGCCTTTCAAAAAGGTTGACGAGCCGACGATTGCGATGACTTTCAGCGTCAACAACAGTCCGATGGCGGGACGGGACGGAACTTATGTGACCTCGCGTCATCTGCGCGCCCGCCTTTACAGGGAATTGGAGCGCAATGTGAGTATGCAGTTGGAAGATACGGATTCGCCGGACGCAATTATCGTTAAGGGGCGCGGCGAATTGCATATATCGATTCTGATTGAGACCATGCGGCGCGAAGGCTACGAGTTCCAGGTCTCACGTCCGCGCGTAATAGAACGGATCATCGATGGAGAACGGCATGAGCCGATGGAGGAAGTCCTGGTTGAAGTGCCTCAGGATTATGCCGGGGTTGTAATTGAAGCACTAGGCGTCAGGCGGGGGGAACTGGTCAATATGTCTCCGCCCGAAAAAGGCGCGGTTCACCTGATTTTCCGCTGTCCCTCCCGCGGTCTGATCGGTTATCGCACGGAATTTCTGACCGCGACCCGAGGGCATGGTATAATGAACACGGTTTTCTCGGGTTATGAACCTTGGAAAGGTGAGTTACCGTTGCGCAATACCGGTGTGCTGATTGCCAGCGAGGCCGGAGTTGCCACCGCTTACGGCCTGTTCAATGCCCAGAGCCGCGGCGAACTTTTTATAGAACCGGGCACGGAGGTTTACGAAGGCATGGTGGTTGGGCGTTCGCTCAACAACATGGATATTATTGTTAATGTTTGTCGTCGCAAGCACGCGACCAATATTCGTGCAGCCGGTGCGGATGAGGCATTACGGTTGAGTCCGCCGATCAAGAAAAGCCTCGAGCAATTCCTTGAGTTTGTCGATACGGACGAACTTTTGGAAGTTACACCGGAGCATTTGCGCTTGCGTAAACGCATTCTCAATTCCGAGATGCGTCTCAAGGCACGCTCGCGCGGCGAGGACTGATTACATCCGGAAGATGAGCACAGTGGAGCGAAGCGGCTAGGGAAAGGAGCGGAGCATGGGCTCACGTCAGGTGACGAAAATTCTGTTGACCTTTGCGGCAATAGTGCTGTTATTGGCGGCGGTCGGCTTCGGCTTTTTGTCCGGTTTCAATTATGTTGACGGGCAGAATAAACGCTTTCTCAAATACGATGCCGATACGGGCGGGGTTGTCCATGTCCCTCGAGCGACACCTTCACCGCGACCGGACGGATCTCCGGAAAAACCTGACTCGACCTTGCCGGACTTCTCCACAGACAGGGAAATCGGTCCGGGAACCCCGGGTGCAATTATGATTTATGTGCAACGCGGAGACAGTTCGTCGGAAATCGCTGAGCGCCTTTTCGAGGCCGGAGCGATAAACAGCAAAACCTTGTTCACCATGTTGTCGAAACTCAACGGGTTTGACGGCGGTTATCAATATGGAACGCACTTCGTGACCGCGGATATGACTTATGACGAGATAATGTTCCGCCTGACGCTGCCTCCGGTCACGGTCAAGGTTCAGTTCCGCGAGGGGTTGACCGTTGAACAGATGATCGCTGAGCTACAGAAGCAGGGCGTTCACTTCGATATTGACGAGATGCTACGGATGATTAATAATCCGGCGCGCTATTTCAAATATGATTTTTTGAACGACATACCGCTGAGTGCCATGCGGCGGACACGGTTGCAGGGCTGGCTCTTTCCCGACACTTATGAGTTCGACCTTAATACCGACGCCGAACAGATTCTGAGCGTAATCCTGGCGAATACGAATCGTAAACTCCTCCCGGAATATTTTGATCGCGCCGAGGCTCTGGGTATGACAATGGATGAGATTTTGACTCTGGCTTCGATTATTGAGAAGGAAAGCTCGCAAATCGGCGAGATGTATAAGGTCTCGCGGGTTTTCCACAATCGACTGAAACGCGAGGCACGGTTGCAGTCCTGCGCGACGGTGAATTATTTGCGAATTTTGGACAATAAGCCGCCGATCCTGATCGTAACCTCGGACGATATGAAGAAGAGCAGTTCCTATAATACGTATTTGAATGCCGGTCTGCCGCCGGGTCCGATCTGCAACCCCGGTCTTGAGGCGATTCGTGCCGCACTCTACCCGGACACGGATGAGCCGGATCTGTATTATTTCTGTTCGACGGGTCAGGGAACGAATGTCTTCGCCCGCACTATTAGTGAACATGAGGCGAATATCCGCACTTACCTGAACGAAGTTCGCAAAGTCGGCCAGCAAACGATTAAAGATATAGAAGTTGACGAGGACGGTCGAGCCGTCGTGATCGACTAGAGATAGACGATGCCCGACGGCTACCGTGCTGATTGAAGGGAAGATAGTGTCAAGCCGCTTCCAGCCGGATTAAGACTGAATTAAATCCAGAATATAGAGCAACAACAGTGTGATTGTACCGACAATGAACTGCCAGTCGAAGGGAAACCATTTGGCGGCGGTCAGTTCCGGTATGGTCACTGTTTTTGTGACAAAAGCGGAACTTGCTCCGTCCGCTTCAGTGGGAACCCGTACCCGGATTCGTCGCCGTTTGCGAATAGTGATCGGCTCGCCGGAGTCGAGGCCGGCACCGCAGTATTTACGCATCCCCGATAGGGTGGGAATTAGAAGCAGCAACGCCGCCGCCGTTCCTGCCAACGTTAGAATCAAATCCCGCTGTGCATTCGGAGATTCGAGGAGCATAGTCTCGGGCGTAAAGGAGATATAGCCAAGCGAATCGGCGTAAGTCACGGTAACTATGAAAGCGAGTCGAGCGACAATTGCCGACCAGACATTGCCGCCGTAGCGGCGTACCGAGCCGAGGACGATGTTCAGAATCAGGACGGGAAACGGATTGCCATGTCCGCTAAGCAGGACGGCAACCAGTGAGGTGCCGAGAATAGCCGCAATCGGGCGGCCTGACTTAAACTGTGCGGAGAGTAGCAGACCCCGGAAAAATATTTCCTCACAAATTGTCGGCAAAATGACGCCGGCGATGAGCGGGGCAAGTAAGAGGTATGGTGGCAAATAGGGTAGACCGGACCAGAGGTCTGGAGCGTAGGAGGCAAAAGGTCGGGAGAGCGGCGGTTCCCAGCCGAGAGAAATATACAGATACATGCCTAGGTTGCTTAGCCCGAGAATCAGAATTGCGAGCAGAATCCCGACTGGCAAGGCGAGAATAAATCCGGCAAAGCCCGGTCGTGCCGCTCCGAAAAGATCTTTGTTTTCCAGACGAAAGAAGAAAGAAGCAAGAACGATGGCTACGAAATAGGTTGAGAATTGCAGAAGAGCAATGCCAATGGTTCGGTTTGTCAGCAGGGGTAATTCAGTGATTTTATTCAACCAATGTATTTTGTCTTGTCCGAAGATACCGGGGAAAACGGCAGTCAGCCACTCCGCCGTTATATAGAAGATTACAGTTGCGGCGGTAATCAGCAATAGTGCGGTTCCGGCATGATGAGAGGGACGGTTAACGCGGGATGCGGGTGCTACGGAATCGTGGAGGGCGATGACCCGCGATCCGGACTCGCCATCGTTCGACGGAGACTTTGCCGTTGCGGCTCGATATTTGTGCGGTGTTTCGTCCTCAGTCGTTACGGTTTCGAGCCGCTCATGGGGAATCTCCACTCCAAGGCGGGTCCAAATCTCATTGAGTTCTCTTAATTCACGTTCATGTTCACGCTGACGTCGTTCACGGTCGGAAAGCATGGCATCAAGATGCGGCGTCGGGTGTTGGCCGGGGTGCAGGGCGGATCTGAGCGCGGCGGCGCGCCTCTCGGCCTCCTTATTCTGAGGTGCCCGGTGTCGATTCGCCGTTGCGGGCACTTCGGGTCGGGGATCAGTTTTTCGGTCTCTCTTCTCCATTAAAATTCATGGTATAACGCCGACAAAATTTCTGCAAGCAAAGCGAATCCGGTGAGAGTATCCCGAATTCGATTAACGTCGTGGTGGCTAAGGAAATCGATTGACGCGAATACAATTGTGGATGATAATACAAGCATCCTGCGTGATAGGCTCTGCCGACAAAAACACGAGAAAATCGGGAGATTGCAATGTGGACTTTGTTTTCAGGAATTGAATTGCCGAGTGAATTTGTTTTGCCATCTTTGGCGGAGCTGGAAGCATGGGCAAAAAGATTCGGTCTGCGGGAGGATATAATCGCAAAGTTGCCCGAATGGTATGGTCTTCCCCATGACTGGGATATATTGGGTGATCTGGTCTTGCGCCTCTTACGGATTGAGGACAGCCGGGCGGCGGCCGAGGAAATCATTGCGCAAACCGCCGGGCTGGCTCCGGACGGTCAGGCGCAGATTCCGGTTGCCCTGGCAGCTCTGCATTATTTGGAAATTTGCTATGAGCGGGTCGGCTTGGAGGAGCAGGTGGCCTCTGACGGCCTGCGCCGCTTCGGAAAATTGCTGGAGAATTATCTGTTGCGCCACAAAAAAATCGGCTTTGATAGATTCGTTTGGTTTTCCAAATTTACTTCCGGACGCCTGGTGCGTCTAGGCACGCTCTTTTACGAGCCGTGGGCTCTGCCGGCGGAGCTGGCGGTTCGCCCGGGGTTTGCGCACCTGCGGGAGGGCGACATCTGCTTGTTTATTCACATTCCCGAGGATGCCAAGCTGGATGACGAACATATCGATGCGAGTCTGCAGTGGCAGGCGGAGTTTTTTCCGGCGCGAGGTCTGGAAGTGCCGGCCGTGGTTACCCGAACTTGGCTGTTGGACCCGCGGCTGGGGCATTTTTTGAGTTTGGACTCGAGACTGCGACGCTTTGCCCGCCGCTTTGACATCGTTCAGATCGAGGATATTCCGCAGACGGAATACGGCTTTTGGGTTTTTAAACTGCCGGAGAATACGGAATTGCCGTTGGAGGAGTGGCCGACCGAGACGAGTCTGCAACGGGGTATCCACGAGTATTTCCTGGCCGGCGGAATGCTGGGCAGCGCGACCGGAATTCTGCGGTAGGGCGCTACGAACATCTGCAAATTGCCGCCGAGAACTCCGTGGAAATATGAACGCCATATTCCGACTTTTCTCGTGTACAATAGAATGTCAGATGAGAGAAGAGATGCGGAGAATAAAATGAGAACATTCAGACGCTTTGTAAGTTATTATCGGCCTTACAAAGGCCTGTTTGCCCTGGATATGGGCTTTACTGTTCTAAGCAGCCTTGCGGCGCTCGGTATGCCGCTACTCGTGCGTTATTTGCTGAATACGGTTCTGCGTATTGAGGATAAGGAGATTATGTTCCGGCAAATCCTCTATGTTTCCGCCGGTCTGCTGGGCGTTTATCTGGTTCAGGCAATATCCAATTATGTGATCTCTTCGTGGGGGCATATCATGGGCGTCGGGATGGAGAGCGATATGCGTTCCGATCTGTTCTGCCACATGGAGAAGCTGTCCTTTTCCTACTACGATCACACAAATACCGGACATCTGATGAGCAGGGTAATTGCCGACTTGTTCGATATTTCCGAATTAGCGCACCACGGACCGGAAAATTTTCTCATGGCGTTCATTCAGTTCACCGGCGCATTCTTTATTCTTTTTGGAGTGGATATCTATTTGACCCTGATTCTGATCGGCTTGTCGCTGCTGATGATTTTTTTGCTCCAATACTACAATCGGCAGATGCAGAAAACTTTTATGGATAATCGACGCAAAATCGCCGATATCAACTCTCTGGTTCAGGATAGCCTGGCCGGGATTCGCACTGTCCAGTCTTTTGCCAACGAGGACCTGGAGTTGCGGAAGTTCGAAGTGGGCAATCAGGCATTTCAGCGCTCGAAAAGGGCAAATTATATGGTTATGGGCAGGTACCACGGGGTAAACACTCTGATGCAGGGGATTCTCTATCTGACGGTGGTGCTGGTCGGCGGGATTTTTGCATTAAACGGGCGGTTGACCGGGGTTGATGTTATTACCTATCTGCTTTATGTCGGAACTTTTCTCGAGCCGATTCGTCGATTGGTGCAGTTTAACGAACAGCTTCAGAGAGGAAAAACCGGCTTTGAGCGGGTGCTGGCAATACTGGACACGGAGCCGGAGATTGCCGATTTGCCCACTGCCCGGCCGGCCGGGCAGTTGCGGGGCGAGATCAGCTTTGAGAACGTGACTTTTGCCTATGAGGACGGGGAAACGGTGTTGGAGGATATCAGTCTGACGATTCCGGCGCAGAGCACAGTAGCTCTGGTCGGACCTTCGGGCTCAGGTAAAACCACGTTCTGCGCGCTGATTCCCCGTTTCTATGAGGTGGATTCGGGTGCGGTGCGTATCGATGGAACGGATGTGCGGGATTTCACTCTGGTGTCGCTACGGGCGAATATCGGCGTTGTGCAGCAGGACGTGTATATCTTTAACGCGACGGTGCGGGATAATATAGCCTACGGGAAGCCGAATGCGTCGCTTGAGGAAATCGTCAGGGCGGCCGAACAGGCGAATATTCATGATTTTATTATGAGTCTGCCTCAGGGATACGATACGATGATGGGCGAGCGCGGGGTGCGCTTCTCGGGCGGGCAGAAGCAGCGGGTTTCGATTGCGCGGATATTCCTGATGAATCCGCCGATTTTGATTCTGGACGAGGCGACGTCGTCGCTGGACAACGAGTCCGAACTCTATATTCAGGAGTCGCTGAAGGAGCTTTCGCGCAGCCGTACCAGTATCGTGATAGCGCATCGACTGTCGACAATTCGCGACGCCGACGAAATCATGGTGCTTACCGACGACGGAATCGTCGAGCGCGGTACTCACGCCGACCTCATGAATTTGAACGGGGAGTACGCCAAACTCTACAATCTTCAGTTCAGCACCGACTGATGCCGTCGGAAGATGTCCGTTCGGCAACATATTGAAGCCGGATTGTATCCGGATTGTTATCGAGTTTTGTAAAATTCAGTTAAAATCGTACCAAAAAACAGTTGACAGGTGATTTTTCCTGAGCTACTATGTATTGGCGTTAGGTCTTAAGGCAACCACAACATGTTGTGGTTTGCAACGGAACAGGCCGACCGTAACCGCATCATAATGTACTGACAATCACGCACGGAGCCAGGGGGAACAAGGGTTCCCCTAAAACATCGGCCCCTGCGTGAGTACGAAGCGGGCGGAATGCCGACGCGGCTCGGAGAGAACAGAGCCGTGCGGTCCGCGAAAATAAAAAAGTGGAGTTCAAAAAATGGCTGAGGTGGTACCTTCAAGGGTGAGTTTGGATGTGGCGGGAGCGCCGGCGCAGATTTATAAGCGCGACGGTTCGCTGATGCCCTTTGACATTTTTAAGATTCGCGAAGCGATCCGCAAGGCGAACCAGACGATTCCTTATGAGGCGATGAACGCGGAGGAATTGGACGAGGCGGCGGTTCAGGTTGTGCGTAGCCTGCCCAGGGACGTCATCCCGAACGTCGAGCAGATCCAGGATATCGTCGAAGACACCCTGATACGTCTGGGTAGAATTCAGACCGCCAAGGCCTACATTATTTATCGCGCCAGCCACACGAAGCGGCGCCAGGCCGAAGCGGATCTTATGGATCTCTATAAGGAGATCACTTTCGCGCAATCCAGCGACGCCGACCTCAAGCGCGAGAACGCCAATATCGACGGCGATACCTCGATGGGCACGATGCTCAAGTACGGCTCGGAGGGCTCCAAGTACTTTATCGACCACTATATCCTGCCCGAGGATATGGCCCAGGCACACGCCAACGGCGACATCCACATCCACGATAAGGATTTCTACATGCTGACCGAGACCTGCTGTCAGATCGATCTTCTGAAGCTGTTTGAGCACGGCTTTTCGACCGGACACGGATATCTGCGTCAGCCCCAGAGTATCCAGAGCTACGCCGCCCTCTGCTGTATCGCCATTCAGGCCAACCAGAACGAGATGCACGGCGGACAGTCCAGCCCCAACTTCGATTACGCTATGGCTCCGGGCGTGAACAAGACCTATCGCAAGGCCTGGTTTAAGGCGCTACGCGACTTCCTGGTTTTTTCGGCCGATATGAGCCAGGAAGAGGCGGCGGCCATGGCGGACAAATTCGGCGCCGAACAGCCGACCACCGAGGAGGGTATCGCTCTGCTGGAGAAATTCGTGGCCGGACAGAATGTGGTTGCCCGGATAGCCTCCGAGCGCAAGCCCCCGGCTCGCAAGGAGATTATCATACTCGATAACGCCGCGGCGGCCGAGGCGGAGTTGCGGGCGTGGCTGGAGAGCGAGGTTGCGTCCGGCGAGTTGGATTTGACTGCGAAGCAGGTCGACCATCTGGTCGAGCGCACGACCTTTACCGCTCAGGAGACGGCCGAGGTCGAGACGTATCAGGCTATGCAGGCTCTGATCCATAACCTCAATACGATGAATTCCCGCGCCGGAGCGCAGGTGCCGTTCAGTTCGATCAATTACGGTACCGATACCAGCCCGGCCGGACGCCTGGTGATACATAATCTGCTGGCGGCGACCCGCGACGGACTCGGCAACGGAGAGACACCGATCTTCCCGGTGCAGATATTCAAGGTCAAGGAAGGCGTAAACTACAATCCGGGCGACCCGAACTACGACCTGTTCAAGGAAGCGATGGCGACTTCGGCGTTGCGGCTCTTCCCGAACTTCAGCTTCCTCGACGCGCCGTACAATAAACATTACTACCGCGAAGGCGATTACAATTCCGAGGTGGCCTACATGGGTTGCCGCACGCGGGTTATAGGCAATGTCTACGATCCGGAGAATGAGGTGACCTGCGGCCGCGGCAATCTGAGCTTTACGTCGATAAATCTGCCGCGTTTGGGAATCGAGGCGCGCGGGAACTTGGAGAAGTTTTACCGCGATTTGGATGCGCGCATGGATCTGGTTTTCCGCCAGCTGTTGCATCGCTTCAATATCCAGGCGCATAAGACGGTCAGGAACTATCCCTTCCTGATGGGACAGGGAGTCTGGATTGATTCGGACAGCCTGCGCGCGGATGAAGAGGTCGGTCGGGTGTTGCGCCACGGAACTTTGACGGTCGGCTTCATAGGATTGGCGGAAACGCTGAAGGCGCTGACCGGCCAGCATCACGGCGAGAGTCCGGCCAGCCAGGAGCTCGGTCTCCAGATCGTGCGTCATATGCGCGAGCGTTGCGACCGGATGGCGCAGGAGATGAAAATGAACTTTACCCTGATCGCGACGCCGGCGGAAGGGTTGTCGGGACGCTTTGTGCGGATTGATAAGGAGAAATACGGAGAGATCCCGGGCGTGACCGATCGCGATTATTACACCAACTCCTTCCATATACCGGTGTATTTCCCGATTCAGGCTGCCAAAAAGATCGCCCTCGAGGCGCCCTATCATGCCCTAACGAACGCCGGTCATATCACCTATGTCGAGATGGACGGCGACACGACTAAGAATCTCGAAGCCTTCGAGAGGGTGATCCGCTGGATGAAGGAGCAGGGCGTGGGTTACGGCTCGGTGAATCACCCGGTCGATCGCGACCCGGTTTGCGGCTATATCGGGATTATCGACGAGACCTGCCCGCGTTGCGGACGCCGTGACGGCGAGGGACTGACCCGCGAGCAGATGATTGAACTGAAGCGCAGATTCCCGCAGATGCCGGATGCCTTCTGCGCCAAGATATAAAGAAACGGAACGACGGTGCGTTGTGATTATCCGACGACGTCGTCGAGGAGGATTAGAAAATGAGAAACCCCAGTGTTGAAAATGTCA
>JAAZIX010000058.1 GCA_012800655.1 Clostridiaceae bacterium
CCCTACAGCACGGGTCCTTCGGCAAGTTTGCAACTATTGTCCCCGTGCCGCTTCCGGCAACGATCTCCATTGGGACACAACCTGCAAAGTTGCCGGAAACGTACTCACGAACCCCTTAAAACAGCGCCCGGTGCCCGAAAACCGCTGTTAGCGTGCCCCTACAGCACGGGTCTTTCGGCAAGTTTGCAACTATTGTCTCCGTGCCGCTTCCGGCAACGATCTCCATCGGGACACAACCTGCAAAGTTGCCGAAAACGCCGCCGCGAACCCGCAAAAGCTGTAATATTGCCGTCGTTCCTGGCATTTCCGCAACTTTTGCGCGGCACCTCTGCACGGTAGCTTGCCGCTCCCGGTAGCTTGCCGCTTACGGTAGCTTGCCGCTCCCGCGACTCAGTCGCCTCCCGGCATTTTCAGCGTTTTTGGCCACCAAAACCCATGAAAAATGCCGCCGAGACCATCCGAGTCTACGGCGGCATTCCATTTACGAGTTACATGGCCGACTAATTATTGGCCTCGGCCTCGGCCTTGGCCTGAGCAATGACCTTTTCGGCGATGGCCTGCGGTGCCTGCTCATAGCGAACGAACTCCTGTGTATACCAGCCGCGGCCCTGCGTCATCGAACGCAGGTCGGTGGCGTAGCGGTCCATCTCGGATTCCGGGACCTCGGCCATTACGACCTGGAGACCGTCGCGCACCTCAATGCCCATGATCCGTCCGCGTCGTTTGTTGACGTCGCTCATGATGTCGCCCAGCTGAGCCTCGGGCACGCCGATCTCGACGGAGCAGACCGGCTCAAGGATGACGGGGTCGGCCTTGGGCAGGGCAACCTTGTAGGCGAGGTTGGCGGCGATTTTGAAGGCCATTTCCGAAGAGTCGACGGCGTGGTAGGAGCCGTCCAGCAGGGTGGCCTTGAGGTTGACGACCGGATAGCCGGCCAGGACACCCTCGGCGACGGCCTCCTGCAGGCCCTTCTCAACCGCCGGGTGAAAGTTCTTAGGTACCGAACCGCCGAAGATTCTCTCCTCAAAGGTGAACTCCTCGGACTCGCCGGGCTCAAATTCAATGATTACGTCGCCGAACTGGCCGTGGCCGCCGGTCTGCTTCTTATGGCGACCCTGAGCGGTAACTTTTTTGCGAATGGTCTCGCGATAGGGGACGCGGGCCGGAGCCAGCTCCGAATCGACCTTGTATTTCGTGCGCAGTTTGGCGCGCAGAACGTCGAGTTGAACTTCGCCGAGTCCGGAAATGACCAGCTGGCGGGTCTCGGCGCGGTTCTCGATGGTGAAGGTGGGGTCTTCGTCCTGAATACGGCGCAGTCCGTTGACGATTCTTTCCTCATCGCCGGTTGCGGTGGCGAGGATGGCCATGGCGAGAACCGGCTTCGGGAAGTCGATGGAGGGCAGAACCAACGAGTCGGCTTTCGTCGAGAGGGAGTCGCCAGTCATGGTTTCGGCCAACTTCGTCATGGCGCCGATATCGCCGGCGCAAACCTCCTCAACCTCAACCTGCTTCTGTCCGAACATCGTGGAGAGGCCGATGACGCGCTCGTCCTTGCGGTGCTGCGGATTGTACAGCGTATCGCCGGCACTGATCGTTCCGGAGTAGACGCGGAAAAGCGAAATCCGTCCGACGTAGGGGTCGGCGAGAGTTTTGAAAACTACCGCCACCGGAGGTCCGTCCGGATCGAGCGCGAGTTCCACCTCATTGCCGGCGGCATCGGTCGCGACGACGGCACCTACGTCCGCCGGTGAAGGCATCAGTTCGCACATTCGGGTCAGAGCGTAGCCGACCGCCCAGCAACGAGCCGCCGAGCCGCAGAATACCGGAATAACATCCCCGTGACGAACCGCCTCAATCAGACCCAGGCGCAGTTCCTCGGGAGTAAATTCTTCGCCGGAGAAATACTTCTCCATGAGTTCCTCGCTTGACTCGGCAACATGTTCGAGCAGTTGCTCGCGTTTTTCCTCCAGTAGATCGCTCAGATCGGCCGGGACATCGATTTTCCCCGTCTTTTCTCCGGTCTTGGCATCGATTCCGAAAGCTTCGCCTTCCATAACGCTGACAAAGCCGGCCATCGTCTCGCCGTCCATAATCGGGAGCATCATGGGCAGAACCGCACCGCCGAAGGCATCGGTCAGCTGGCCGAGTACTTTGACGAAGTTGGCGTTCGGCTCATCGAGACGATTAATGAAGAAGGCGTAGGGCACGCCGTTCTTTTTCGCCTGTGCGACAGCCTTTTCGGTTCCGACGGCGATTTCGTTGTCGCGGCTACTTACGGTGATTAGCGCACTGTCGGCGACCCGCAGAGCTGAGGCGACCTCGCCGAGGAAATCGTAGTCGCCGGGCGTGTCGAGCATATTTACTTTATATTCGTTCCAATTAAAGGAAGCGAGCGAGGTGTTGATCGAAATCTGGCGCCGGATCTCTTCCGGATCGAAGTCCATGACGGTATTGCCGTCGGTGCGGTTGCCGAGCCGGGGGATAGCCTTCGCTCTGTAGAAACAGGCTTCGGCAAAAGCGGTCTTTCCCGAGCCGCTGTGGCCAAGAATCGCGATATTTCTGATGTTTTTTGCGGCAATGTTGCCCATGTGTGTTCCTCCTGCAAATTAGCGGTGCAAGTATTTTATCATATTATAGCGAAATCATCCTACCGCGGGATTGTAAGCCTCGGAGACGATTTCCAGCGTCATCAAAGTATTTTTCCGTGAATCCTGCCAGGATTCCTGAAAGATGCGGAAGTATTTAACGGCCAGCAGTCCGTTGTTAAGCTGTATCTCCGCCTCGATTTTCCGTTCGTGCGACATAGAGGTTTCAATTTGTTCGTTGCCGTTGGAGAGGTAGTCGACGACTTGGGAGAAGAACTCGTCAAGCGACGGGTCTGAGGTCTTTTTATTGTAAACGATGCGGATGGTGTTTTCTTCGCAAACAGCCTCATCGGGCATAAGCATTTCAAACAAGGTGCTTAATAACTGGGTGATGGAGATGTAGTCCATGCTGGATTCAATAACGGTTCGGACCGGACTGTCGTAATCCGGTTCGAACCATTCTTCATCTTCCTTCTCACGGATAAGCAAAGTCCATTCGTCGTCGATCATGTAGGAGTAGACGAAGCTCAGCTCATCACCGACTCGCGAATGCTCCTCATAGGAGATTTCACCGATTTCACTGTGGAGATAGCCTTCCAACAGATTACGGCTTGCCTGCTGTCGCTTGCGATAAGATGCGGATGTTCCGGGATATTTCGCAATCAGCTCGCTGCGAAACACCTGTTCAATGGAGTTTATCTCCGCCGTTCCTTCCTCCAAAATCGAGCTCAGAGCGATTACTTCGTCCCGGGTCAGAGGACCTTCCAAAATACTGTGCCAGGTGATCGGCTCGGAGGGGCCGCTCGGAAAGGTGGCTTCCCCGGATGTATTGCTCGGAGATGTGGGGTCTTCGGAAGGCTCTCCGGAGATTTCCTTTGTAGTTCCGTCCGTAGAGACATGAGCCGCGTCCGTGTCGATCGTTGTTCTCTCTCCGTCGCCAGTCGAGCCCGAAGCGATATTGATTTGACAGCCGCCCAGAGCCGCCAACAACACCGCCACCGCCATAAGCAACACCGGTATTACTGTGAAGAATCTGTTTTTCCTCATTACAAAGCCCCATCCCTCTTTGAAAAGCCTCGCCGTGCTCGCGGCATTGCGAATTCGCTCCGACTATTTGAGTAATGGATAAATTATACATGTTTTTCCGGCCGGCGACGCATTTTCCGGCGGTGAATTTATCGCAATTCGGGGAGCATGTTGCCATGCGCCTCGATCAGTGCGTCGCAAAGTTTGACGGTGGTGTCTATATCTAGTTGTGCCGCAGTATGCGGGTCGAGCAGAGCCGCCTGATATACAGCTTCGCGAGAACGACGGACATAGGCTTCGATGGTGAGGAGCTGAACGTTGATATTGGTGCGGTTGAGCGCGGCCAATTGTTCGGGCAGGTCGCCGATGTAGGTCGGGGCGATACCGGAGGCGTCGACGAGGCAGGGCACCTCGACGCAGGCTTCGCGAGGGAGATTGGTGATGAGGCCGGTGTTGAGTACGTTGCCGCCGAATTTGAACGGACGGTTCGTCGCTACGGCATCCATGATGTAGGAGGCGTATTCGTTGCTGCGCGTGTGGGTCAGCTCGGGATTATCGACAAGGTCGCCTGCGATGTGTCGCCAGTGTTCGATCTGGCGTACACAGCGGCGCGGGTATTCATCCAGCGGGATATTGTATTCCTCAATCAGCTCGGGGTAGTCGTTGCGGATGAACCAGGGCAGGTATTCGGACAGGTGTTCGCTAGACTCGGTTATATAGTAGCCGAAAGTATGCATGATTTTGTGGCGGACACGATCATGATCGGGAGCGCCCCGCTCAAGCGAAAGGCGTTTGAGTTCGGGATAAAGGTCGACTCCGTTCCGGGAAATTTCGAGCAACCAAGCCATGTGATTGATACCGGCGATCTTGGTTTGAATCGTGTCATCCCACTCAAGGCCGAGACCGGTTACAAGCGCCGGGCCGCAGACCTGTACCGAGTGGCAGAGTCCGGTCATTTGCACGGAGTCGTGATAGCGCCGGGCATAGCCGGTGAGAATCGCCATCGGATTCGTGTAATTTAGGAAAATCACGCGAGGGCAGACTTCCGCCATCGTCCGGAGAAAGAGCTCCATGGCCGGCAGAGTGCGTAGACCGCGGAAAATTCCGCCGACCCCGAGGGTGTCGCCGATAGTCTGGCGCAGACCGAAACGCTTCGGGACCTCAAAGTCGATAACGGTGCTCGGCTCGTAGCCGCCGACCTGTATGGCGCAGACGGCAAAGTCCGCGTCGCGTAACGCCTCGCGCAGATTCTCCTCGCCACAGTAGGTCGCAAAGCGCATCGCCGCCCCGGGGGTATTGCGCTGCAGATTTTCCAGCATCCGCCGACTCTCGTTCAGACGTTGCGGGTCAATGTCATAGAGCGCGACCTCGGCTTCGCGCAACGACGGCACGTGCATCGAGTCTCCGATCACGTTCCGGACAAATACCGAACTTCCCGCTCCCAAAAATGTGATTTTCATGGTATGCCTCCCCTGTTTGCATTACCGCTCGCCGCGGCATGCTTTATCAGGCTACATAATAACAGAGAGGGGATAATTCGCGCGACAAAAAACCGGCTCCGCAATTGAAAGGTTACAGAGCCGGTCCAGGTTTAGTCTAAGTTTAAATTATGTCTTAATTATTTGTCCTTTCTGAAAGTCAGATACCAGGACAGCTGCGTAATGCCGGCGTCGTCCTTCATGGCGACACGATCCTTGGCGGCACCGCAGGATCCCGGAGGCGGCACGATGACGTCATCGCCGGGGTGCCAGTTGGCGGGAGTGGCGATACCTTCGCGGTCGGATTTCTGCAGGGCGACGATGATGCGCTTGATCTCCTTCATATTGCGACCTGTCGAGGAAGGATAGTAGAGAATGGTGCGGATCACGCCCTTCGGGTCGATGATAAAGACCGCGCGGACGGCGCTGGTCGCGGACTCGGCCTGGATCATGCCGTACTTCTTGGCGACATTCATGGTCAGGTCGACGATCAGAGGGAACTTGACCTCGGGGCGGACGATGCCGTTCCACTCGAAGTTTTGAATGTCGCGCAACCAGGCGATGTGCGAGTGCAGCGAGTCGACGGACAGACCGACGAGTTCGGTGTTCAGCTCCTTGAACTCGGGTGCCATCGAAGCGAAAGTCATGAATTCGGTCGTACACACGGGTGTAAAGTCGGCCGGATGCGAGAACAGAATTACCCACTTGCCGCTGTAGTCCTGCGGGAAATTAATCGTGCCCTGAGTGGTCTCCGCCGTAAACGCGGGCGCCTTGGTTCCGATAAGCGGGAAAGCGGTCTGGTTGGTGTCGTTATTGTTAACATTATCGTTCATATGTTTATACCTCCTTGGTTTGTAAGCTCATAATAACACGGACGCGCCGTTTTTCTCAGTACCAAGAGGTACGGTTTTTCGCGACTGCGCACGAAAAACGGGCGGGGCGCACCCACCCGTTCGACTTTGATTGACTTACGATAAATGCCGCTCTTTCGTCCTCCGCAAGTCGGGAAACGCCTCGATACAGCACGTAAATCGCCTCGATTACAGTTCGGGAATCGCCTCGATCTTGCCGTTCACGCGTGAACGGTCGGCGGCAAAGCCGATCAAATGCCCGTCGATGGAATTGGCCAGGCTAGAGGTGCTGTGGCTGGGATCGCCGGTGCGGAAGGTCTTCAATGCCGCCGCCACCAGACGCAGATCGCCGCCGCCGTGGAAGTCGCGTTCGATGTCTAGAACCAATCTCTCCTCAGTATATTCATGCCCGGGGCGCGGGTCGGGGTGGCGCACGACAAAGGACAAATCCTCCATCGTTCCTTCGATCTCGCCCTTAGTGCCGACCAGCTTAATTTGACGACAGGGTCGCGCATTGCCCGACGACAATACGTGCGAAGCGATGGTTCCGTCCTCAAACTCCACGTTCACCACCTGGTGGTCGACGATATCATTGTCGCAGTGCCATACACAACGCCCATACGGGCTGGTCTCGCGCAGATATTTTTCCTTATCGGCATAGGTAATGGAATTTCCTAGATACTCAAGGTCGTGCCAGACGTAGGGTTCCCACAAATCCATCTCGAGGTAATGCTTGCGTGCCGAATACACGCAGTTGCGCTCAATTGGACAGTCGAGAAGGCAGCGGGTTCCGGCACCCTCGGGTGCGCACACGGGGCGGAAATACATACGATTGCCGAAGCTGGCGACCTTAGCCGGACGGACGCCTTCCTTCATCCAAGTCAGCAGATCCAGGTCATGGCAACACTTTGCCATCAACAGCGTCGAACCGCCGGTATCAACCCGATTCCATTTGCCGCGCACATAGACGACAGCAATATGATGATAGCTTATATGCTCCGCCGTCGACATGGTCAGGATCTTGCCGATATCACCCCGCTTGACCCGCTCGTGAATCGCCGCATAGAACGGTGCATAGCGGAGAACATGGCAGATAACTACTTTACGTCCGGTGCGCTGTGCCGTCTCCCAGAGCAACAGCAGATCTTCCTGGGTGGTGCTGATCGGTTTTTCCAGCAGCATATCGTAGCCGGCTTCAAGCAACGGTATCGCCGTCGGCACATGATCCGAGTCCATCGTTCCGTTGATTATGATATCGGCAAAACGCGGTACCTTGACCAAATCGGCGGCCGTTTCATAACAATTCTCCGGGGGAATATTAAAGCGTGCGGCGGTCGATGCGACCCGCACAGGATCGGGATCCGCCACTCCGACAATCTGCAATTCCTCGGGATGCATCTCCGAATACGAAGCATACAATATGCTGCGATGCCCCGCCCCCACTATTACCGCCTTGAGCGGCCCTTCCTGCCTCTTGGCCATAAAACTTCTCACCACTAACTGTTATATTATTTAATCGAAGTCCCCGAATATGCTCGGCAAAGCCGGGAATTCGACGTTTTGCGATACATTCTGGTTCAAGGCGTTTTTTCGTGCAATCAGCTTTTTACTGTGGGTATCAGAAAATTGTCATAAGCCTTTACGCAAGAGCTGACGATAGCCGAATGGCGCTCGGCAACTTCCCGTAAAAAAATACCGCCGTTGGTTAAAACGGCGGTATTTACGATTGCTAGCGGCAAATTGCCGCATAAGGTTAATTGTCGCCGCCCAGGTGGCGCTTACGGAAAGGCAGATTAATCAGACCTCCGAGCAGGACCAGCAGCGGCGGAGCAGCAAGGATGGCTCCGAAGATCCAGTTGCCGAGTGCGAGTCCGCCGGACAGGAGCAGGCCGGCCAGGGTGATCAGGCTGAGAATAACGACGACGATCGAGAAACGGGGACGCTTTGCCCAGATTAGGAATAGGATCGTGAAGATTAGCACAAGACCGATCACGGCACAAGCGATTGAGAAGAAAATGAAGAAATTGCTCGGGTTATCGGCATAGAGTCGTAGACTCTGGGAAATGAAGGGCGAGGTGAACGATATGGTGTGCGTGTCGTTAAAAATCGGAGTTCCGAAGGAAAGCGGGAGGGTGTGCGGAGCTTCGGGGTCAATATTTGCCCAGAGTTGCGGCTCGGTCGGGAGAGTGTAGACTCCGAGCCAGGCCAGGAGCAGACCGCCTACGATGCAGATTGCCAGGAGCATGATTGCCCCGAGGAAGATGAGCGGACGCCCGGGCTTGGGAATTTTCTTAGCTTTAGTCGCGGCGGGCGCTTCGGCCGGATACGGGGCATAGGACGGCTGTTGCACATAGGTGGGATAGGGCTGCTGCGCATAGGCGGGATAGCCTTGTTGAACCGGTGCCTGATAGTCGCCGCGGGTGCCCTGCTGTGCGTAGGGAGAGCCGCCGGCCGGAGCATCGTACGGGGAAGGACGATAGGCCGGTTGAGGCTGCGGCTGTGCCGGTTGCTGATAAGGCGGGCTGTAGGACTGTGAATAACCGGAATCGGGCGAATAGGCAGGCTGTACGGGAGCGGATTGACCGTAACCGGAGTACGTGCCCGGCGAGGGAGTGTCCTTAAAAGCACTCTCCTGTGTATTCGTAGTCGATTCGGCATTCTCTGTTGCAGCATTTGTGACTTCGTCATCGAAACTGTTCTGCAGGTTGTCGTTTTGCGTCATGATTGTTTCCTCCAATTATGGTCTAAACCTCACTGTCACCGTATCGCTCCGACGTAGAACCGTCGGCTTTGCCGAAACGGGTCAGTGCCGTTCACTGATATTGAACGCGGCACAGGCACCGAGCCACACCCAGCAGGGTCATGAACAGCGGTAGCGCCGCAGGAACCAGAGCAACGGTGATGCTGATGATTCCTCCTAAGTTTAACACAAAAGGCACGATAAGTAATATCGCACAGCTGATGCAGACAAAAATGTCGCGGCGCTGATTGCGATACCAGACGATACCGATCAGACTGATAACGATGTGCAGAGCGATGAAGCAGCCGATTATAACAAGGACGACGGGCAGTAGAGTGACGTAGAGCGGGGTGCCGCCTAGGACGGATGAAGCGTTTTGCGTTTCGGCGAGGAGAGAATCATAAAAGGGGCGGTAAAGGGAGACGGAGGCGTAGGCGAGATCTTCAAAAAGATACCAATCATAGTTGACGGCCTTGAGTTGAGAGTCATAGATGGCGAGGCCGCGACCCATGAAGATAATAAGCGGAACAGTCAGAATATAGGAGATCAGGTTGAGTACACTGACGCAGAGAAAAATTACATCGAGGACACGACGGACAGCGCCCACTGTCACGGAGGAGTGTTCTTCCGCAGGCGTCGGTGCGCTTATCGGCACGGATTCGTGCGTAGACACGGGTGTATACGCGGGCGGAAGTGACCTTTCATCCGTTACCGGGATGCTCTGTTGCGCGGGCGAGTTATTCTCCCGCATTATTTGTTCTGTCGATACAGACTCAGGCGTTTGCATTCGGTTTATATGCTCCTCAAGTGCCTAGAAGTTGAATCTGCTTCGGATAATATCACGGAATTTGTTGATTTGACAACTGAGAATGGGTGTTAGAGCTTTATAAGGTCAGCTGTCAGGTCATATCTCCGGCGGGGAAACCGGGGCCGTGTCCGGAGAGAACGGGCAGGTCGGGCGGCATTTCAGTTAGTCGGCGATGCAGGAGATGGAGCGAGTCGCGCATCATTCGCGGGCTGCCGCCCGGGAGGTCAGTGCGTCCGATTCCACCGCAAAAGAGGGTGTCACCGGTAAAAAGGCAGATTGCTCCGTCGGCGAGGTCGATATATTTGCCGGGGCGCAGAATACGGAGACCCATCTCACTACCGAGCGGCTCTTCTTCGTTACCGGGATCCCCGCCGCAACCGGGCTCCCTTCCGCCGCCGGGATAGCGACTAAGCAAAAAACATGACGAGCCCGGAGTGTGTCCCGGGGTTCGCCAAACTTGAAGAACCAAATCTTCGTCCAGGCAGATTAGATCATTGTCCTCGAGAAGAAAGTCCGGCTCCGGAAAAGCGGCTTCGAGACCGAAGAGACGTGCGACATTCGTGGTCGGATCGTTCAGCGCGAGCTGATCTTCGCGATGAATCAGGAAACGGGCGTTGGGGTTTGCCGATAGTATTTTTTTAAGTGCCAACAGGTGGTCATAATGGGCATGAGTGGCGATGATGCGCAGCTGAGGCGCGGCAGACCGCGTAACTGTGGCGGGCGGAGGCGGCGGTACAATCGACGGATCGATAATCCATCGCTCCTCCGGGCGTTCGATAACGTAATTGTTGGACGGGATGCCGCCGATATCATTAAACTGAATCCAATCGGGCAAATTCAGTACTCTCATCGTGTCGGTCATCTCCTAAAGCGTGCAGTTCTTCCCCAGAGTTGTGTTTCCAATCTTCCGGATCGGGTCGGTAATCTCCTAAATAGTGTCCGGCTCGGCGGCGATGGCGGGCAGACCGGCGTAACCGATCCCGAGGCGTTCCACGCCGAGCTCCAGGTAGCGGCGTGCAGTTTGAGCGTCACGAATACCTCCGGAGGCCTTGACGGCGATTTCGCCCGCTGCCGCCTGCAACATCTGTTCGACAGCTTCAATGGTCGCCCCGCCGGTGGCAGTTCCCGTGGAGGTTTTGACAAAGCTGGCACCCGCAGACCGTGCGGCAATTACTGCACGGGCGATTTGCTCGGGGGTCAAGAAGCAGGTCTCGAAGATAACCTTAATAGGAATATTATTATAGGTAGCGACAGCTTCGACGACGGCGCGAATGCCGGCTTCGACAGTATCCCAATCTCCGGAACGGGCGGCACCGTAATCCATGACCATGTCGATTTCATCGACCCCGGCGGCGGCATACAGTCCGGCAAGAGCGGCTTTACCGGCGGGGGTGGATTTGCCGTAGGGAAAATCGAGGACGACGCCGATTTTCACCTCTGTTTCGGCAAGGATGTGTTGCGCCAGAGAGATATGTGCGGGAAAAACGCAGACTGAGTAGGCGCCGACCTCGGCGGCAACGTGGAGAGCACGGACAACTTCGTCATCGGTCAGAGTAGGGCTGAGAACGGCCATGTCCACATAGCGGGGGATATCGCGGTTCCTGAGCAAGGGAACTTGATCTGTTAGTTTGCCGGTCATATATATTCCTCCATTAACTTTTCTCGGTAATGATACTGGAAGATGTCTTATTTCTCAAGTATGGCGGCGGATGGGAGAGTAAATGCGAGGCGGTTACCGGGATGATTTCCGAACGCGATAGTCGTAGTGCCTCAAGTCAAATTGAGCGCGAAGGGCTACTTAGTTTGAAAAAGGGATGAGGATACCGTAAAATTGCGGTATCCTCATTATGGCGCCCCGGACAGGAATCGAACCCGTATCAACAGCTCCGGAAACTGTCGCCTTATCCGTTAGGCCACCAGGGCAGAAAAGCTTCGGAGACAATTCAACAGTTCGCGAACGACTGAAACGCCTTCCGAAGAGCCATTATAGGTCAGGTTGGCGAGATCTGCAATCGACTTTATTAAAAGGACAAAAAGAGAACAAAGCCTCAAAAGTCGGGGCAAATTATTGATAGCAAAGGCTTTGAAAAGCGTGTACGCTAGGGTAACTGTTCCATAGAGAGGCAGCGCGAAAGGTTGGAAGAAATGGCAGAAAAGCAAAATGAGGCGTCTACAGCGCAGGCGGAAGTATTGCCGTTGGTGCTGGGCAAAAGGCAAAGCCGCTTCAAAAGGACGTTGAAGGAATGTAAGCGCCACTCTCTGCTCCTTGTAATGGCCGGCTTCGTTTTGGTGTGGTATTTCATCTTCCTTTACGGACCGATGTACGGTCTGCTCATGGCGTTTAAGGACTTTTCCTTCCGCAAGGGTGTCTTCGGTAGTTCCTGGAAGACGGATCGGCACGGCAACCTCGATCTGTTTGCCAACTTTACCCGTATGTTCAAGGATCATGCTTTCCTCAGGGCGTTTAGGAACACGTTTATCATCAGCGGACTCAAGCTTCTGGTTGGCTTCCCGGTTCCGATTATCTTTGCTTTATTGCTAAATGAAATACGCAATCGCAGGTATAAGAAGCTGGTTCAGACGGTCAGTTATCTGCCCTACTTTATATCCTGGATTGTTCTCAGTGGAATCATGCGGCAGATTCTCAATCTGGAATCCGGGTTGTACGGCTACCTCGTCCGTTATCTCGGCTTTCCCGAAATCAATTTCCTGACGTATCGTCCTACTTTCAGAGGTTTGTTGACTGTTTCTTCGATCTGGCGCAACTTCGGTTGGAGTTCGATCATTTATCTGGCAGCATTGGGCGGCATTGACGGGCAACTCTACGAAGCCGCCGAGATCGACGGTGCCGGACGCTGGAAGAAAGCGATTCACATCACTCTCCCCGGGTTGGCGCCGGTTATCGTTATTCAGCTGATTCTACAGGTCGGCACGATTGTCGGTGACGACTTCAACCAAATTTTCAACCTCTACAGTGTCCCGGTTTATGAGGTTGCGGACGTTATCGGCACCTATACTTACCGCCAGAGCTTCCAGGACAGCACGGACTTCAGCTATTCAACCGCAGTGGGGCTGATGCAGAATACACTGTCATTTGTACTTATTATTATCACTAACTGGATTACCTCTAAATTCAGTGAATACGGCATTTGGTAAGGAGGTAATTTATGTCAACTTTGATTAAGAAAAGAAAAGGCAGATCCTATCTTCGCAAATCCACGGGCGAAAATATATTTGATGTGCTGAATTATATCTTCATGTTCATCGTACTTATAGCCTGTACCTACCCTTTCTGGAACGTCATTATGCAGTCGCTGACCCAGCCGAGAGACGCCAACAAACCCAGCCTCTATCTTTGGGTCACCGATCCCAGCCTGGCCTCCTACAGAAGGATGTTGCGGGACGCGGATTTTCTTCGGTCTTTCCTGGTTACTTTTGCGCGCATCGCCGCCGCCTGGTCGATCGGCATAGTTATGACGACCTTTCTCGCTTATGCTCTCTCCCGCCGCACACTTCCTTTCCGCAAGACGATTACCGGCATAGTTGTATTTACCATGTTCTTCAATGGCGGCATGATCCCCACTTACATTTTGATGAGCGATTTGAAACTGCTCAACAACTTCTGGGTTCTGGTGCTTCCCGGTCTGGTCAGTACCTATAATATGATTATCATGCGCAATTACTTCATGTCGCTGCCGGTTGAATTGGAGGAGTCCGCCTATATTGACGGCGCCAATGACTTTACCATCATGTCGCGGATTTATGTGCCGCTGTCCAAGCCGATCCTCGCGACAGTTTCGCTGTGGATTATTGTCGCGCACTGGAACTCCTGGTTCGACAACTTAATCTATACCCCTATGCGGCGCGATCTCACCGGACTGCAGTTGTATCTGAACCAGGTTCTGGTCGCCGGAACCATTAATATCGGTGCCAATCCCTGGGAATACGATCCCATGAATCCGAATCTTCCGGTAGAAGCGACCCTCAAAGCTACAATCATCGTTATCTCAACGGTTCCGATACTGGTTTTTTATCCTTTCCTACAAAAGTACTTTGTGAAGGGTATCATAATTGGTTCGCTGAAGGGTTGATAGCATACAACAGGAAGCTCGGGCATTTTATGTGCTTAGTTAAAACCGCCGGCTTCCTCAAAAGAGTCTCACCTGACGAGTGCGCAAACATTCGTTTGAGAGATAAATATAAAAATAATTGATGGAGGAAAATAATGAAAATCAAAAAACTACTAGTAGTGCTTTTGGTCGCGGTCATGTCTCTTGGCTTGCTTGCAGCCTGTCAGTCGACAGGAACTGACGGAACAACTCAGCCGAAGGCGGACCCCACCAAAGCCCCGACCGCAGCTCCGACGAAAGCTCCGACGGCAGCCCCGACGGAAGCTCCGACGGAAGCTCCGACTGATCCGCCCGCGGAAAAGAAGACAATCAAGATTTCATGGATCGGCTTTAACTGGAGAATGCCTGTGCTCCCCGGCCCCGGCGCTGATATCATGAATATGCTCCAGGAGAGATTCAAAGTCGAACTGGAACCCATCTTCTTCCCAGCCGCGGATTTCATAACACAGCTGAGAATGCTTTACACTTCCGGTGACCTTCCGGATATCTTCCGTGTTCCCGGTATGACCGAGCTCGCCACCCTGCATAAGGAAGAGCTGATTCGTGAAATCCCGCTTGAGTCCATTAAAGAACTTGCTCCCGAGATGTGGGCCGACATGAAGAGAAATGCCGCCAGCGACCCGTTTGCTCTCACCAAGGGCATCATCGATGGCAAGAACTGGGGTATCCCCAACATGAACGTCGACGCGACCTATCGCGAAGTCGTTGTCTGGCGTGATGACTGGCTGAAGGAAGTCGGTATCACCAAGATCCCCGAGACCATTGCCGAGTTCGAAGACGCTTTATACAAGATCGTCCAGGCCGATCCGCAGGGCACCGATACCAACGGTCTGCACTGCTCCGGTCTGAAGGCCATATACGGCGCTTATCGCGATCCGCAGTTCTTCTTCGTCGAGAACGGCAAATTGGGCAACGGCCCGACCGATCCGCTGAACAAAGAGATGCTGACGATGCTCGCCAAGTGGTACAAGGACGGTATTCTGGCTAAGGACTTCGACGAACAGTTCGCCGCCATGACCGAGAACGAGCCCGGTACATATTGGCCGCTTTCGCAGGTCTTCCACCGCGGCAAGGTCGCTATGACCGCTCTGGGTAGCAGCTACCACTGGGAGAAGCCGCACTATGAAGGACAGGAGAATCCTTCGGTTAACTACACCGCCCTTAAGACGGAAAACCCGGATGCCACCTATGAGTTCGGTGTTCCCGCCAAGGGTCCGACGGGCAATCAGGGCATGACGGTCTACAGTGCGACCTCCACACTCTCCTACATGAGCCACAAGGTTGATCAGGAGAAGTTCGAGCGCATCCTCGAGATGATGGAAGCTATGTGCGCTGACGAAGAACTCTACACCAAGGTTCTCTGGGCCAACAAGGGCGAGGACTGGGATCTCGACGATCACGGTTTCGTCATCAACCTGGTCAAGGACGATTGGCCGGATGAGAAGAAGCCAACCTCCAGAGGTGCCAACTTTGCCTTCGTGAACTACAATGCGATGAAGTTCCACAAGAAGTATCTCTCGCACCGCTATGCGATCTCCGATAAGTACACCGCAAACTTCTGTGTCGCTCCGATGCCGTTTGCCTCGCTGCCTTCCGACGGAACCACGCGTCAGGCTCTTGACGACATGTGGAGAGAGTTCTATGTCGAAGTTATCAAGGGAGATAAGTCCGTTGACGAGTTCGACGCCTTTGTCCAGCGCTACAACGACGCAGGCGGTCTGGATCGTCTGGCGGAGGCTCAGGAAGCCTACGACGCAGCTGACTCCCTCCTGCAGTACGTACCGAACTAATCTGTAGACAGTTTATGGAAAACCTGCTTGGGAAACCGAGCATAAAGGAAGCCCCTCGCAAGAGGGGCTTCCTTGTATTATCGGTGTGCCTTACTTTGTTTGGCAGAGCAATTCTGTTGCGGGAGATTCAACTCGCCTACACTTACGTCGCTTATATATGGTTAGAAAGGGTAAGCCCAGTACCTTCTAGTCGTTCCCGGAACAGGCGGAGATCGGATCCTCGGCATCGACTGTGATTGATGAGCTCTCGGTGTCGGTCTCTAACGGACTCTCAGCGCCAACTTCGGCAGGGATTGGGGAATCATCCGGTTCGACGGAGATTTTGCCGCCCAGACCGAGACGGTGGTGCACATGATAGATGTAATAGATGAACATTGGGAGAGCCGAGGCGAACCAGCTGACCGGATAGGCATAGTAGACGACTTCAAGCGAATTGAAAACGGGGCGCATGGTAAGGAGCCAGAGCAGGCGGACGCCGACCATGCCGAATATCGAGATGAGCATCGGCTGGAGTGATTTTTTCAGCCCGCGTAGCGCATTGGCAAACATTTGTGAACAACCTAGAATCCAATAAGTCGGAAGCATGACGGAAATCATGCCTTTCGTGACAGCCATGACTTCGGGGTCTCGATTGAAGATACTGACGATGGGGTCCGCAAAAATAAGGAAGAAGGCGGCAACGATGGCGGAGAGGGCGAACATGGTAATAAGGCCTGTGCGGATTCCGGCGCGCAGGCGGTTGTAGCGCTTGGCACCGGCGTTCTGCCCTACGAAGGTCGTTATCGCCATTGCAATTGAATGAATGAAGACGATAGAAAATCCGTCGATTTTTGAAGCCACAGCCATGCCCTTGACAGCGATATGACCGAAGGAGTTGACGATCGACTGGATGAGGACATTGGATAAAGAGACGACCAGCATTTGGAGGCTACTCGGGATACCGATTGAGAGCATCAGGCGCAGCGAACTCGGAACAAAGCGGATGCGTTTGGGGTCAAGTTGCCATTCTGAGGTGGTGCGCATGAGAGAAAGCGAGACGAGTACGGCGGTGATAACCTGTGAAATGACTGTGGCCCAGGCGGCACCGGCCACATCCCAACGGAAAACGGCGACGAAGAGCAGGTCAAGGAACAGATTGACGACAAGGCCTATTGCGAGAAAATAGAGCGGACGGCGGGAGTCTCCGAGTGCGCGGAGAATTCCGGATCCATAGTTATAAATCAAGACGGGCAAAGTGCCGACAAAGATTATTCGCAGGTAGGATTCGGCAGCGGGAAAAATCTCCGGTGGAGTGCCCATGGCCTCGAGCATCAGAGTAACGCCGAAATAACCGGCAATAGGAATAACTATGCCTCCGACAGCGGAAATGGCATAAGCGGTATGTACGTGATGACGGATATCTTTATATTCACCGGCACCGAAAGCCTGAGCGACCGCAACGGTGCACCCGGCAGAAATACCGACAAAAAAAGTAATGAAAAGGTTCCCCAGTGCGGTGGTCGAGCCGATCGCCCCCATACTATTATCGCTGGCAAAGTTGCCGACGATGGCGAGGTCAACAGTGTTGTACAGTTGTTGAAGTAGTTGAGTCAGCGCTAAGGGAGCGGCGAAGAGCAGTAGCTGCTTCCAAATAGTTCCTTTGGTCAAGTCCATATTACGCGTTCGCATAAACGTCAGTATATCACAAATGTTCTCGGTATCAAGAATGCGATTTAGGATATAATTGTTCCGACAAAACTTAGAAAGTTAATTAACTGCTATGAATAATCAAGAATCTAAATTGTCCGTTTCGGACTTACCCCTGATCGCCGTCACGATGGGCGATCCGGCGAGTATCGGCCCGGAGATCGTCGTCAAAGCGCTGACCTCGGGCGAACTGAAGGATCAGGCGCGGGTCATTGTTTCCGGACAGAGCGAATACCTGCTCCGGGCGCTTGAACAGACCGGGATTCCGTTGAGCGGAACCGAAGGTTGGCAGGTGCGTGTGGTGGCCGATCCCGCCGAACTGAGCGAAGAGGACTGGCAACGGCAGGTAATCTACGTTTGGCAAGATGCCGAGGAAAACGCTGTTGCCGAAGAACTGCGGCTCGGCTGTCCGCCACAGGGGGAAATTTCCCTGCCGGCCGGGCGCCTGAGTTATATTTATATCGAACAGGCTCATGAACTCGCAATGTCCGGCAAGGTTACGGCAATAGCGACGGCCCCGATTAACAAGGAGTCGCTACGGGCGGCGGCCGTGCCCTATATCGGACACACGGAGATTTTGGCCGGACTGACCGGTACCGATGATCCGCTGACCGTATTCGAAGTGCGCGGTCTGCGCGTCTTTTTCCTGACGCGTCATGTGTCTCTGCGCCGAGCCTGCGACTTGGTTACTAAGGAACGCATCGTCGAGATGGTACCGCGCTGTCTCCGTGCGCTCGAGGAACTCGGAGTGCCCGACAGTTCGCTGGCAATTGCCGGACTGAATCCGCACAGCGGCGAGAGCGGCCTATTCGGCTGGGAAGAGGTCAAGGAGATTGTCCCGGCCATAGAGCAATTACAGAGAAATGGATATAACGTGGTCGGGCCGATCGGCGCCGACTCGGTCTTTCATCTGGCTCTGATCGGGCGCTACGGCAGTGTGCTGTCGCTTTACCACGATCAGGGGCATATCGCTACCAAAACACTAGACTTTGAACGCACAATCGCCCTGACCTGCGGCATGCCGTATCTGCGCACTTCGGTTGATCACGGCACGGCTCTCGATATAGCCGGGAAGAATATGGCCAGTGCGATCAGTATGATTGAAGCTATTAAGCTGGCGGCCAAATACGGCCCGAGCTACCGACGGAAACATCGCCGGTAAACGATGGGAAAGCACCGGCAATAGGTAGCAGGGCGGCACAAGAATAGACGCTGGGAACGCGAGAACAGGTGGCGGGTGGAAGCGCCGGGATCCCGACCTGGACTCGGAGACAGCGGCGCTGTCCGACGGAATCAATTCTCCCAGTCGTGCGGGAGGATATGCAGATCCGGCAGGATCACGTAGACGACGATGCCTGAGTTGCCGGTATCGATATAGGCTTTGGGGAAGTGGTCAAAGAACTCTTCGTTGACCGGATTTTCCGAGTTAAAGCGGGTTTCGTCATCAATAACCACATAGGCGATATTATGTGCGGCGGCAAATTCCAGGAAGGCGTCGCGATTATGGTCGGCACCGTTGTAGAGCCAGTCGGTGACGATTTCGCGTGTTTCGGTGGAATAGCCGGCGGACCAGGCATAGTACGGGTGACCATACCAGGCTTGGCGACCGGAGAAGAAAAATTCGTGGTAGGCCCAGGCCGGGGTCAGGAAGCGGGCGCTCGGTGAAGTCCGCTCGAGCCATTGTACAAAGGACGAACGGGTATCGGCACGCACGACATAGGGGCCATTATTGCGATTATAGTAAACAAAAGTGTCGAGAACGCCAGTTAGAGTAAGCATAAAACAAGTAAGACAGGCAATAATGGCGACAAAGAGTTGCGAGCTGATCCGTCTCAGTTGTCGCGCTACCCGTTTGTTTTTTTGGTGCCCGGGCAACACACCGGGTTTTTGATCGGGCTGGGGCGGTCGGGCGACATCAGGCAAAGTTTCGTTTTTGACATGGTCAAAGGCATTTGCCTGACCGAAAACATATTGCCAGGCGCGGACGATCAGATCGGCCAGAGGGATGTTGATCAGCATCACGGCCGCAAGAATGTATTTATGATTGACGGTAACGTCGGGCGTCAGCGAAATGGTGCAGGCGAAGATGAGCAGGAGCGGCGCCGCGCCGCTGAACAGTTGCTTCCAGCGTTCTTTCGGCCAAAAAGGCAGAGAAATTATGGCGGGGAGACTCAGGCCGAGAATAGCGTAGAGATATTTCAGGATACCCCACAGACTCTTGTCGGGCGCGATAAAACCGGGTTGCCATTGCGGCGTGATGACTCCGACTCCGGTACCGACGCTCAACACGTCACTGTATGCTTCGGGATCGATGGGAGTTGTGGCGAGATCAACGGGGTTGGTGCCGAGCTTGCAGATCTGACTAAGAAATAGGGTGCCGAGCGCGGCGGCCACGGCCAAACTGATAAATTGTCCGCGGCGGCGGGAGAAAATTGCGAAAAGGAAGAGGATAAGTAGCACAACGATCAGCGCCGAGCCGTGCCAATAAGGCATGACAAAGAGTAACAGCAGGCTGATGATGAAGCGCCGCAGTTCTCCGGGGTCTTTCCGTGTTTTTATCGCCGAAGCTACCGTTTCCGCGGGAAGTTCATGCTCGTCGGAGCGCGAACGCCGCGGCCAGAAGCGTCGTTCAATGCTGCCGAAATTGAGAAGTACCAGGATTAACACTAAAGCCATGCCCCACAGGAAGTGGCGCTGATTGGCGTAGACATTCATATTCCAGAGTCCCCAGTCGTCATGTGGCTGATAGCCGGTAAAGGTGACATTGCTGCCGACCCGCTGCAGGAACTCCGCCAATACGGAGCCACTTGTGTCCACGGTAGTCTGACTGTTCCGCCACAGTTCGACCAGACGTGTCAGGCCATCCCCCGAGCCGCGCAGGAATAGCAGCCAAGCCGGCAACGGGAAAGCGGCGCGCCGCCCGGACCACATCACGGCCAAGCCGCCCGAGAGACAGGCAAAGGCCATAATGCCGATTATTGACGGCAGGTTCATCGCCCAGGTAATCGGCAGACCGAGAAATTGTAAATTTCCGCAGAGAAAGAAAAAGAAAAAGTGATAACGCATGCCGGCATCGGTAAAATGCGGATACTGCGCCGGAAAATTATTTCCTTTCGCGAAGGAGGAGATGACGGCCGTGTGCGGCGAGTAGTCGCTGAAGACGGTGTAGCCGGAACTGACGACCCCGTTCTTCTCGTAGAAAACGAAAAAGGTTAGGAAGAGTGCCCAGGCCAGGAAACTCAAAAGTGATATGCCGAAGAAAATCCGACAGCGCAAACCGAGCGGTGATTTATCGGCGTAATCGACCGTTGTGCCGCGGCCTGATTTATCGACTGAATTTACCGTTGTGCCGCGGCCTGATTTTTTGGTGGAATCAACCGTACCCCCTTCGTCTATTCCTCCAGCGAAGTTGCGGCGATCGAGATGCTTTTGCCGAAACACTAAGACGGCGATGAGGATCGCGGTTCCGGCCAGTAATGCATTGGCCGTAGTCAGCGGAGAAGGACCGCTGACTTTGTTATTGAAAGGCGGCAAAAGCGTGAGAATGAGGCAGAGCAGATAGAGCAGAGTCGTGGAAAGGGTCAGACCGAGAATCATGCCGGCCGGTATACGGAGAAGTTGAGTCGGGATGGGCAGGTTCGTCCGACTGTTGCACGAACCGGAGTCGTCCGCGGCGGCAAGGCTGTTACGATTCAATAACGGCGGCAGACAAAGGTAGCCGAGAGCTGAGTAGAGTAGGATGTAAAGAATTGCCGCCACAGATCAGTCCTTGGTCGGCGAAGTAGTCTCGGTCGGCCCGGCTTCGGGAGATGCAGTTTCGGGAGATGTAGCTTCGGAATCGGAAGGCCCGGCTTCGGGAGGTACGGTTTCGGACTGCGCAGTTTGGGTCGACACAGCTTTGGGAGACGCTGTTGCGGCGCGGAAGTCGCGGGTGATGAGATAGCGGGGGCGGTCTTTGCTTTCGTCGTAAATACGGGTGACATAGCGCCCGAGGAGGCTGAGGCTGGACATGGTCGCCCCGCCGATGATGAGTTGCAGGAGGATGACGGTGGTAAAGCCGGTGGCGGCGCGCCCGACGATGTAGTTGACGAGCGTCTGAATGCCGAGAATCAGGGCGACGCCCCAGAAGAGTGCGCCCAGGATGTTAATGATGCGCAGGGGCTTGGAGGAGAAAGACGTGATCGCGTTGCTGCTCAGTCGCCATAGTGCGCCGAGATTCCATTTGCTGATACCGCTTGTCCGATCGCGTACCTCGAACTTAATAGAGGTGCGGCGGAAACCGAGCCAAGCCGACATACCGCGGAAAAAGGTGTTCTTTTCAGGCATCTGCTTCCAGGCGTCGATGACTTTGCGGTCGATGAGTTTGAAGTCGGAAGCGTTCTGCAGGTCAAAGCCGGTCAGCATGCGAAAGATGGAGTAGAAGCCCCTGCTGACCAGGCGCTTGAGCGCGCTTTCCCGGCCACGGTTGGATTTGACGCCTTCAACGACTTCGTAACCCTCCTCCCGCCAGAGGCGAACCATCTCGGGGATATGCTCGGGCGGGTGTTGCAGGTCACCGTCTATGATGATGGCACAACGTCCGACGGCGTGGTCAAGAGCGGCGCAGAGAGCTGCTTCTTTGCCGAAGTTGCGCGAGAGGATCAGGACACGCAGGCGCGGATCGTCGGCGGCCGCTTCGAGCAGTTCGGCGGCGGTGGTGTCTTTGGAACCGTCGTCAATGAGAACCATTTCCCAACTGCAACCGGTTGCACAGACATATTCGGCGACGGTTTTGACGGTATTGGCGACTTGACCGGATTCGTTATAGAAGGGAATCAGAACGGAAATATCGGGGATCGGTTGCGGAGACGTGTTTGCGGTTGATTTTGGTCGGTTCGGCATGTCTTTCTCCTTTAGAGCTTGCAAAGCGGACTTCTTAGAGGGCGCGCATCAGTTGTGGTCGGGATAGGGGACATAGAGATCCAGCGGCAGGTAATAGGCCAGCGGCCAGAGCAGTTTCCTTTGCGCCGGGGTCAAAGTGTCGCGCCCGGAAGTTGAACATAGTGCGGTCACGGCAACGGAATAATCGAGCTCCAGGGTCGGCAGATCGGCGGGCGGAGCATTGTCGGCGGGATGTATATCCAGACTGTAAATAGTACCGTCGCTAAGCAGGTCGAGACATTGAGCGGCGATTTCGGGACGCGGCGGATTCTTGATAATGAGACGCAAATTGACGGGCGGCCGATCCGATGCCGATAGGGCGGCCATCTGCTTTCGCAGATGGAAGTCCAAACAACGTCCGATATCAAGCAGCATAATTCTGCCGCAGTTGCACAACTCGATTCTCTCCGCCCAAGCGGCCAGATCTTGCGTCAGGCGGAGATCGGAACTTGAGAAGGTGAATTGGATGTTATCGACATTGAAGCTTCGGAGCAGAGCGGCCATAAAGAGAGACGGCTCGATCGACGCATCGATGGCGAAATCGTCCAGACGGAGTCCCTGCGGAGTCGAATTAAAGATTGCATAGCCCGCTATCTTACCTTCGCCTCGATCTTTACGAACAACGGCCAGGCGGCATTCGCGGTTGGTATAGCGACTGTCGAGTCCGCTGTCCTCATGGACATGGCACGGGGCGGTCGTGCGTCGCAATTCATCTAGTGCGGCTATGAGTTGTTCATCAGGAGAGGTCGGCTCATCAACAGCGATCGGCAGATCGTCCGTCAGAAGTAGCTTTCGTTCCCCCGTAAAATTTGCCCGATTTATCCCGCATTCCAAGGCGGCAATACCGGACTCGAAGCCGTACCAACTGTAGCGCTGGCGCTGTCCGCCGAGAATGGCAAAGGCGATGCCGGCGGTTTGCATATCCGCAATTGCCTGTCCCATCATTTCGCGCATCAGGTTCTGACCGCGATAGCGCGGGTGAACGGCTACGTTACCCACGGTTGCGAAGGGAAGGTTGGCACAACCGGCTTGGCCGGAGACAGCAGGAGATAGCAGTGACTTATACATAACCAGGAGTGCCGCAACAATTTTTGTTCCGTCTGCGACTATATAGTGATGTTCGCGGCTGTCGGCTTCGTCGGCATAGAGGGCTGGGAACATGGTTGCGAAATCGTGCGGGCGATAGGCCTTGCTGAACACATAATCTATGAAATCGATGATCTCCGCATTCGTAAAGCCGGCGGATTCGATCGCCGTACCGCTAAGCAGGGTGAATCCCGACGACAGTTGACGCAAATGGTTGCGATGCAGTTGACGTGAATGGTTGCGATGCATAGGTGCTGGCATAAGTAACACTCCTTGATGCTGGTATTTTAGGCGACAACGGGCGTTGTGGCAAGGGAAAACGGGGTTTTGTTCGGGCGATCGGAGAAAGCGACGGCATATACGCCGGTGAGTGGGAGGTGCTTTTTTGTCGGTATATACAGAATCAGCGAATCGGCAGAGAAAAGAAATACAAATGTCTGGTAAAGCAGACGGGATACTGGCATAATCCGAGGTAGTACATTGCGGAGGGCTGTCACTATGATTATTGACGTACACAACCATCCCGATTGGCACGGACACGATCTCAATCGCTTTGTCGCCAACATGGACAGATACGGAATCAACAAAACCTGGCTGCTGAGCTGGGAGTGTCCGAACCATGAGTATGAGTCGAGTTATATACACGCAATTCCGAATCCCGGTCCGGACGGGCCGATTTCTTTTGCGCGTTGTCTGAGCTATGCGGAGCGTTGCCCGGATCGTTTTGTGCTCGGCTATGCGCCGGATCCACGTCAGCCGTTCGCGGTGCAGAAGTTGCGTGCCGCCGTGGAAATTTTCGGCGTGCGGGTTTGCGGCGAGATCAAGTTGCGGATGTTCCTGGACAATTGGGATGCACTCGATATGTATCGCTATTGTGGAGACGCCGGCCTGCCTGTAATTGTGCACCTCGATTATCGTCTGTATCGTCAGGACTCGCAGAACGCTTACCATCAGGATTGGTGGTACGGCGGGGCTATTGAAAACTTTGAAAACGCTATTGCCGCCTGTCCCGAGACAAACTTCCTCGGCCACGCGCCGGGCTTTTGGGCACATATCTCCGGTGATGATAAATACCTGACCGAGTCTTACCCCTCCGGCCAGGTTCAGCCCGGAGGCAAGCTCATCGCGATGCTCGACAAGTATCCGAACCTCTACTGCGACATCTCCGCCGGCTCCGGTTGCAACGCCCTGAAGCGTGATCCGGAATTCGCTCGCCGCTTCCTGATCGAATACCAGGATCGGATCTGCTACGGTCGCGACTATTTCGACAATATTCATCAGGAGTTTCTGAACAGCCTCGACCTGCCGCGGGAAGTTCGCGATAAGATCTACTTCCAAAACGCCCTCAGACTGGTACCGCTGTGATCATTGACGTACACAATCACCCCGATTGGCACGGTTACGATCTTAATCGTTTCGTTGCCAATATGGATGAGAACGGGATCGACAAAACCTGGCTACTGAGTTGGGAGAGTCCGAACCACGAGTACAATCCGATCTACATAGACCTGATTCCAAATCCCGGACCGGACGGGCCGATTTCCTTTGCCCGTTGCCTGAGTTATGCGGAACGTTGTCCGGAGCGCTTTGTGCTCGGCTATGCGCCCGATCCGCGGCAGCCGTTCGCCGTGCAAAAACTGCGCGCCGCCGTAGAGATTTACGGCGTGCGGGTCTGCGGCGAGATCAAGCTACGGATGTTCCTGGACAATTGGGACGCGCTCGACATGTACCGCTATTGCGGCGAAGCCGGACTTCCCGTTATAGTGCATCTTGACTATCGCCTGTATAGCGCAGGGTCGAATGGCGCCTGTCACCAAGATTGGTGGTACGGCGGCGCGATTGAGAACTTTGCCAACGCCATCGCCGCCTGCCCCGAGACGAACTTCCTCGGCCACTCGTCGGGTTTCTGGTCACATATATCCGGAGATGATCAGTACTTGACTGAGTTCTTCGGCTCCGGCAAAGTGCAACCCGGTGGCAAGCTAATTGCGATGCTAGACAAATATCCGAACCTATATTGTGACATCTCCGGCGGCTCCGGCTACAGCGCTTTAAAGCGCGATCCGGAATTCGCCCGCCGCTTCCTGATCGAGTACCAAGATCGGGTCTGCTACGGTCGCGATTATTTCGACAATATCCATCAGGAGTTTCTGAACAGCCTTGACCTGCCGCAGGATGTCCTCGACAAAATCTACTATAAAAACGCTCTGAAGCTGGTACCGCTGTAGGGGGTGCTCTGCGTGCCCGAACGGTGCCGGGGAGCCGCTGTCAGCTTTGATGCCACCCGAAAACCGTCGTTAGCGTCGGCTACCTAGCCCCCTTTTTCGGCAACTTTGCAGTTTACGTCCCAGCGACGACCGTTGCCGAAACCGACCGAGGTAGGTGGACAAAAATTGCGATGTCCGCGCGAGACGAGGCTATGTCCGCGGGAGGAGTGCCAGAGATCGAAAATATTGTCCACCCACTGTTTTGTTTGCGGAGCGCTATCAGAGCCGACACAGGAGCGGTAGTTGTAAACTTGCCTAAAGACGATTCAGAAAACATTCAGGGCTCAGAGAACGGGCGGACGCTGACGGTTAGCCGAACCGCTTGACACTTGAACAGGCGTTCAACTATAATCAGTATCACTTGAACAAACGCTCAAGTGATACTGATTATTTAGGAGGCGCCTTGCCATGTGTGATGCTACGGATCAAAACCTTGCGGATGAGAGTCAGTTCATTCATCCCGATATAGTTGCGGAGGTACAAAAGGGAAGCCCGTCCCCGGAGTTGCTCAGCGATTTGGCGGATCTTTACAAGATTTTCGGCGACAGTACTAGAGTTCAGATTCTCAGCGCCCTGCGTGTCCATGAGATGTGCGTCGGCGATCTGGCCGGACTGCTGAACATGACCCTGTCTGCGGTTTCGCACCAATTGCGCGCTTTGCGGGCCAATAAACTCGTTAAATCCCGCCGGGACGGCAAAGTCATCTTCTACCGCCTTGCCGATGAACATGTTGAGTTAATTCTTGACATGGGTCTCGAACATCTCCAGGAGATCAACTGCCCGCCGCACGATCCGCATTGTTTCGAGGAGTAGAGGTGGAATATGTCTGAATCGGGCAATACTGCGGACTGGGAACTGAGCGCCGATTCCTGCGCGCACACTCACGGCGCACAAACTCACACCTGCGGCACGCACATCCATGGCGAAGCTTGCGCCCATGGAGCGACCTGCTCGCCCGGTAACACCGGTACATGCGGTGTCACTTGCTCGCATTGCGATATCCGAGCCCACGGTGCGGTGCGCGACGAGCGCGCGGAGAAAATCCGGGCAATTCTTCTGGTTGTGGTAGGAGCTCTGTTTGCCGTCAGCCTGCCGCTGTACTTCCTAAAACATGTGCAGATTTATACACAAATCGCCACCGTACTCCTGATCCTCGCCTGGTTTTTGGCCGGATTCCCGGTTATTCGTCAGGCGCTGAGTAATATCGTTCGCGGGCGCATCTTCGATGAATATTTCCTCATGACGGTTGCCACGGTCGGCGCGCTCGCGCTCGGGGAATTTGCCGAAGCGGCGGCGGTGATGCTTTTCTACCGTCTGGGCGAGCACCTCGAGTCCCGGGCGCTTAACCGCTCGCGCCGCTCCATCGCTGCACTCACGGATATCGCTCCCGAGGTTGCCTATCGACTGATTGACGGAAATGCGGTGGCGACGGAGCCCGGAGCGGTCCGAGTCGGTGAAATAATCGCGGTTCGGGCCGGAGAACGCATTCCGTTGGACGGCGAAGTTGTCTCCGGGGTCAGTGAACTCGACATGCGCTCCCTGACCGGCGAATCTCTGCCGCTGGCCGTCTCGCCCGGACAGACGATCCTCAGCGGTGCGCTCAATCTAAACGGCCTGCTCCATATACGCGTAACACGTCCCTATTCCGACTCCACCGTCAGCAAAATTCTGGCTCTGACCGAGACAGCCCTCGAACGCAAATCGCGCTCCGAGCAGTTGATTACCCGCTTTGCCCGCGTCTACACCCCGATCGTCGTCGGCCTCGCCGTTCTCGTCGCTCTCCTTCCCCCGCTCTTCTTCGGCGCCGCCTGGACGGTTTGGCTCCCGCGGGCGCTGAATTTTCTGGTCGTTTCCTGCCCCTGCGCTCTGGTAATATCAATACCGCTGAGTTTTTTCGGCGGTATCGGCATCGCGGCGCGGCACGGAATTTTGGTCAAAGGCAGTAATGTTCTTGAACGTTTGGCCGTTCTACGCGGTATAGCCTTCGACAAAACCGGGACACTGACCGAAGGACGTTTTACCGTCACCGAGGTCCGCCCTCTCACGGATATGAGCAAAGGCGATCTTCTCGCTCTCGCCGCCCGGTTGGAACAGGGCTCGACTCACCCTCTGGCACAGGGCATTATTGAGGCCGCTACCACCTCCTCTGACGTGGCAAATGAGGGAGCCGAGAACGTCGCTCCCGGTGCGGAGGTTGCGCCAGGCACTTCCGCCTTCTGCACAAATTGCGAAATTGACCAGGCCTCTTACAAAATTGACCTCGCCACTTGGAAAGAAATTCCCGGCAAAGGTGTGACGGCCCGAAGTAGAGACAATCAAGTACGCTACCTGCTGGGCAACGTCGGACTGCTAAGTGAATTTATGGCAGACTCGGGCAGCGGGACGGAAGGCTTGGTCAAAAAGATCACTAGCGCAACGACCGAGGCACAAGCGGGAACCACGCTCTCTTGGCTGGCACGGATCGGAGGAGATGGAGAGTTTGAGGTTAAGGGGGGACAACGGATGACGTTGCTCGGCTATATTGCCAGCAGTGATATCGTAAAGCCGGAGGCGCGGGAGGCTATCCGTGAGTTACGGCGGCTCGGTCTGCGCCGACTTGAGATGCTGAGCGGTGACGGTACGGGAAGCGCCGAGCGCGTGGGTCGTGAACTGGAACTCGACGGCTGGACGGCCGAGTTGCTACCCGGTGATAAGGTTGCGAGATTGACCGAAATGCGTACTGAGCCGGAGAAGGACAGAGTGCGTGCTCCTTTGAGCATCGAGCTAGGTCGGGCGGGCGGAACGGTCGGCTTTGTCGGTGACGGAATTAATGACGCGCCGGTGCTGGCGGCGGCCGATGTCGGCGTGGCGATGGGCGGTGTCGGTAGCGATGCCGCGATCGAAGCCGCCGATGCTGTGTTGATGACCGACGATCCGTTGCTGCTACCGCGGGCAATGCGGATCAGCCGCGCGACTCTGCGGAACGCCCGGCAAAACATGGCGCTGGCCCTGGGCATCAAGACCCTGGTCCTGATCCTCAGCGTATTCGGGTTGGTAAATATGTGGGCGGCTGTCTTTGCCGACGTCGGCGTGACGTTATTGGCGATCGGAAATGCTCTCCGGCTGTTGCGTCACCGAGGAGAGGAACGGCTGAACCGACAGCTTTGCGATTAATACCGTCTTTTTTCAAGAATGTCGTCGAAAATTGATTTGACGCCTTTACGAAAAGCGTGTACAATACGGCAGTCTGGTCGAAGACAGCAGGTTTTCTCCGACGGAAACAACCGCCTGGAGATGTAAATCCCGCCGAGGACAGTCAAAAAGCGGGGCATGCCGCATCGGGCGCAATGTGCGCGCATCGGCGAAATGCCCGTCTCAACAGGATAGAGGAGTCGGCCTACCGACGGTAGCGACACCGCCCCGAGTGGAGAAAATTGACTTGCCTTCGGTCTTCAAAGATCGGAGGATTTTTATTTAAGGAGGAGTGTAAATGCCTAGTGAGAAAATTCTGGCTCAGAAGCAGAAGCAGGTAGCCGAGTTGGCGGAACAGTTTCGCGCCGCTCAGAGCGTGGTTGTCATGGAATTCGTCGGGCTGACCGTCGAAGAAGACACCGAACTACGCACGGAGTTGCGGAAGCAGAACGTCAACTACCAGGTAATCAAGAACACCATCGCCTCCCGCGCGGTCACCGCCGCCGGCCTGGCCGATCTTGTGCCCTTGTTTTTCGGCTCAACCTCGGTCGCATGGAGCGCTGATGACGCAGTCGCCCCGGCCAAGATCCTGCGCCGATTCGCCCGCAAATTTGCCGAACTCAAGCTCAAAGGCGGCGCTGTTGAGGGCAAGGCTCTGACCCTGGAAGAGATCATGCGCGTGGCGGAGATCCCGTCCGTCGAAGAACTCTACGCCAAAATCGTCGGCAGCCTGATTTCCCCGATCGCCGGCCTGGCAATTATCCTGAAGGCCATCGCTGAAAAGATGGAAGCCGAAGGAAAGAAAACCGCCGGTGAACTCGTCGGCAAAGCCGGCAGTGCTCCGGCCGAGCCCGTCGGCACAGAAGCAGAAGAACCCGCAGCCGCTGAAGAATCGGTAGCCGCGGAAGCAGAAACCGAAGAACCCGCAGCCGAATAGCGGAACGACCGCGCAGTTGCGAGCGCCGGAGCCCGCAAAGGGCAAATCGCAGCAGAATAATTAGAGGAGAAAAAAAATATGTCTAACGAAATAAATGCGAAATTCATCGAAGATATCAAGCAGATGACGGTTCTGCAGTTGTCCGAACTGGTCAAGGCGCTTGAGGAAGCGTTCGGCGTGACCGCCGCGGTGGTCGCCGGTGGCGGCGGAGGCGGTCCGAAAGAGGAAGAAGAAGATAAGGTCGTCGAGCAGACCGAATTCACCGTCCATATTGCTTCGGTCGGTCAGACCAAAATCAACGTCATCAAGGCTGTCCGTCAAATCACCGGTCTGGGACTCAAAGAAGCCAAGGCCCTGGTTGACGGTGCTCCCTGCAACGTCCGCGAGAATATTCCCCGCGAAGAGGCAGAGGAAGCCGCTGCCGCTCTGCGCGAAGCCGGCGCTGAAGTCGAAATCAAATAATTTTGTCTTGGCCATAAGTGCGAGACCCGTAGCCTGTTGCCCGACGGTTGACTTCAAAGGATCCCGTCGCCCGACAGCAAAAGTCGGTCGGTTGACAGACTGCCGGGTCGTTGCTAGAATGGTCAAGCCCTCGGCGGTATAGCTCAGTTGGCTAGAGCATGCGGTTCATACCCGCAGTGTCGTTGGTTCGAGTCCGACTACCGCCACCACAAGGCCCCTTGGTCAAGCGGCTAAGACATCGCCCTTTCACGGCGGAGACAGGGGTTCGATTCCCCTAGGGGTCACCAGAAGTAGACTTGCCGCACGCCGGAGGCTCCGCGTGCGGTAAATCAACCGGGCGCTTAGCTCAGCTGGTTAGAGCGCATGCTTCACACGCATGAGGTCACAGGTTCGAGTCCTGCAGTGCCCACCATGCGGGATTAACTCAGTGGTAGAGTGTCACCTTGCCAAGGTGAAAGTCGCGAGTTCG
>JAAZIX010000059.1 GCA_012800655.1 Clostridiaceae bacterium
AACGCCTGGATGGAATCCTCCGCCTCCCAGGCCTGCTTTTCTTCCTGAGTGCGATAAGAATCGGCGTCCGAGGGCGAGTGGCCGGAATAGCGATAGGTCAGGATGTCGAGGAGAACCGGGCCTTCACCCTTCTTAAGAACATCGATCTTGCGGCGCATTGCGTCGATAACAGCCAGGGGGTTGTAACCGTCAACCCGTTCAGCGTGCATCTGCTCGGGGTTGACCCCGGCGCCGACCCGGGCCAGGAACTCAAAGCCCATCGTCTCGCCGCGGGTCTCGCCGCCCATTCCGTACTGGTTATTCATGAAATTGAAAATCAGGGGCAAACCTCCGCGATGGCTCTCCTCCCAGAGTTTCTTATACTGATCCATAGCCGAGAAAGTAATCGCTTCCCAGACTGGTCCGCAGCCCATCGACGCGTCGCCGATATTGGCGATTACGATGCCGGATTTCTGATTCACCCGGTTATAGAGTGCCGCACCGGTGGCAATATCCGCAGAACCGCCGACGATCGCATTGTTGGGATAAATTCCGAAAGGCAGGAAATAGCCGTGCATCGAACCACCCAAGCCGCGGTTGAAGCCCGTATCTCGCGCGAAAATCTCCGCCAGCATTCCGTAGAGCACGTATTGCTTGGCGAGGTCGCGCATATTATCATACTTAACACCGCTGTCCAGAACGATCTTATAAATACGACCTTCCATGTACTCGGTCATGATCTTCTCCAGCTCCGCCTCGTCCATACGGTGAATGCAGGACATCGCCTTGGCGATAATCTCGCCGTGGCTGCGATGCGAGCCGAAAATTGCATCGTTTTTATCCAACAGAAAAGCCTGACCGACCGAGGCCGCCTCCTGTCCGATGCTCAAGTGCGCCGGACCGGGGTTATGGTATTCGATACCCTGATACGAGCTGGTGGTTTTGATCATGTTCAGCATGGTCTCAAACTCGCGAATCAGACGCATATCATGATAAATCTGAATAAATTCTTCCGGAGTATAGTTGTCCAGCTCATCCTTTACGGTTTTCTGATACTGATTTACCGGTATGCTCTTGAACTTTATTTCGCCGGGGCGCCGCAGTTCACGCGGATCGTTAAAAAGTGCTTTTGTCATGGTCTTCTCCTTACTTTCTTATTGTTTTAAAATTTGGCCAAAGCTTCCTTGATTATCTCACCGACCGTGGGATGCGGGTAAATAAAGGCGAGCATCTGTTCTATGGTAAATTCGGCGTCAATGAATATGCTAGCGACGAGAATAAGCTCCGAGGCCGGATTGCCGAACATATGGCAACCCAGCATACGCGTGGTTTTATTGTCCATAATCAGCTTTATAAAGCCCTGTCCCCGGTTGTTTTCCGCCATATAACGCCCGCTGAAGTTCAACGGCAGATTGATCACCTTATAGTCGAAGCCCTTTTCCGCGGCATCTTTTTCCGTCAAGCCGGCGAATCCGACTTCGGGGCTCGTGTAGATTACAGAGGGCACCCCCTGATAGCGCATGACATTATCCGGACGACCGACGATGTGGTTGACCGCCACCTCGGCCTCGCGATAGGCCACATGCGCCAGCAGCCACACTCCGTTAACATCGCCTACGGCATAGAGACCGGGCAGATTGGTCTGGCAATGACGATCCGTTACGACCCGACCGCGCTCCATATATACGCCCAGCTCCTCCAGACCCAGACCGCGACTCACCGGGCGCCGCCCGATCGACATCAGAATCAGATCAGTCTCTACCTGACCGGGATTTTCACCGCCATAGTGCACAACACCTTTTTCGATCTTAGTTACCGGGCTGTTGAGGATAAACTTTATACCCTTCTTTTCGTAATCGCTCTGCAACGCTTTGCCGATATCCGTATCGACCGCACCGGCAATGTGGCCGAGCATTTCGATGACGGTCACTTCACTGCCGCAGGTGCGATAGTAAGATGCCATCTCCAGACCAATCACACCGCCACCGACGATGGTCAGACGGCCGGGGATTTCCTCCAGGTCGAGAATGCCACGGTTGGTCAGAACATAGCCTGCCTCCAGCCCTTCCTTAACGCCGGGAATCGGTGGCAGAACCGGTTCCGATCCCGTCGCCAGAATCACACGGGTCGCCGTGTAGGTTTCACCACCGGCAACGATCGTATAGCCATTGCCGTCACGGCCGGCGAATCTGGCTTCGGCCTTGACGATTTCGACATTTGCCGCTTTGAGCTGGCTCTGAACGCCGCTGACCAGGAGCTTGACCACCCGGTTCTTACGCTTCAGCACCGCCGCCTGATCAATCCGCACGTTCTCGGCCGTAACGCCGAAAACTTCGCTGTTCATGGCATGGTCATAGAGCTTGGCGCTGTTCAAAAAGCTCTTAGATGGGATACATCCCTCATTAAGGCAGACGCCGCCGATATTTTCTTTTTCAAAAACTACCGTACGAAGACCGGCTTCTCCGGCTCGCTGTGCGGCCAGATAACCTCCGGGTCCCGCACCGATTACAGCTACATCATATTGCATGTTTTCTGCTCCTCTTTCCTATCTTTATAAGTTAGTGTGGTTCACCACATCCCGTATCCTAATCAGTCTATCAGGTAAAGGGAGAGGTTTTCCAGAGCCGTGCACAATTCCTTGAGGAAGCGCGCCGCCGGAGCCCCGTCGATTGCTCGATGGTCGTGGGTCAGGGAGAGGCCCATCGCCTGATAAGGCACGGCTTCGCCGTTGACCATACGCAGCTTCGTCGTCAGACCGCACACTCCCAGGATCGCCACCTGCGGCGGATTGATTACCGGCGTAAAGGATTCGATACCCAATGCGCCGACATTTGTCACCGTGAAAGTGCCCCCGCTCAGCAGATCGGGATTGATACTGCCCGTCTGACAGGCCGCCGCCAACTCACGCACCTCATTGCCGAGCTCAGCCAGGGATTTGGTCTCTGCCGACCGAACGGTGGGAACCATTAGGCCTCGCGGAGTATCTACGGCAACGCCGAGATGCACCGTATTGAAAACCCGCAGGGTATCATCCGAGAGATGGGCATTGAGTTCCTTATGATTGAGCAGAACACGGGCGGTCGCGTAGAGTACCAGATCGTTAAAGGTCGGAACCTTTGCGAGTATAGGCAGACCGAGCTGTTCATCCAGGCCGGCATCCTTTGCTTTTTTGAGGCGGGCACGAATAGCCAGTAGATCCGTCGCATCGAAAGAGGCATTCAGAGTAAGCTGAGCCATCTCGGACAGCGACTTGTGCATGGTACGCGCAATGACCTTGCGGATATTGGTCAGTTTCCGATCTTCATACTCGGAGACGGCGGATGTTTCGGCAGGTGCCGCGACCGTCGTCGGCGGAGCAGTTGCTGCCGATACAGTTACAGGCGGAGCCACCGTATCTTCGGCCATCACGCGACCTGCCACTCCGCTACCCGTCGTCCCCGGGGCAAACCCGAGTGTCGCCGCCGCCGGGCTGGCAATATGACCGGCGGCAACAAGTGCCTCGACATCACGCTCAATAACCCGTCCGTGCGGACCGCTACCCTGCGCCAGACGCAGGTCGGCGCCGCTGCGCGCCGCCAAATTGCGAGCCCGAGGACTGATCCGCTCCGGCTGTTCACCGCTGACCGGAATCGCCTTTCTTTCGGGTGCCGCAACCGCGATTATAACCGACGGTTCGGATGCTGCAACAACCGGAGCCGGTTCGGGTTCCGTAGCCGTCGGTGTAGCCGTTGTGCCGCCGACCAAATCTGCAATATCCTCACCCGGCTCACCGATAACCATTACGGTATCCAAAACCGGAACGTCGTCACCCGCAGCAACTAGTATGGCAAGAACCGTGCCAGACACTTGAGCCTGTTCTTCAAATGTAGCTTTGTCCGTCTCGTAAGTAAAAAGGGCATCTCCGACCGATACCGCGTCGCCCTTCTGCTTATGGAATTCTCCGATAATACAACTCTCAACTGATTGTCCCTGACGCGGCATAATTACTGCAGTCGCCATATGAAACCCTCCTTATAATGTTTGTTATTGAACACTATACCATGTTAGAATGGAAAATACCAGACAAAAACGCACATTTTATGCTCCAAAACCGGGTGAATTGGCAATACTGTGCTTTTGATAATTATTCCGCCGAAAATAGCCATAAATACAGACAAATTATTGAAATTCATACTTTGATGAAAACTTTACAAAAATTTTACATGGCTGATAATGCGGCTTTACAAAGGGATTTTATATTGTTTGTGAGTTGTCCGAAACGACGCACGGATTATAAAGGAAAGAGAGCGCGCCGGACCGGACGACAGTAAATTGGTAAAATGGAAATAGAATTAAGGAGAAGATGAATGTTAAGAAAAACTTCGAAAATACGCATTAAATCACTGCTTGTCCTCATTCTCGTCGCGGTGATGTCAATCGGTCTGCTCAGCGCCTGTGACAAAAAGGGCACGACCGGCACGACCGAAGGAGCCAAGGCTACCCCGACTCCGACAACTAAGCCTGCAGAGACTACGCCCGCAGAGACGGAAGGACCCAAGGCTCTGGACGGCGAAATCACCGTAATTACCCGTGAGGACGGATCCGGAACCCGCGGCGCTTTTGTCGAACTCGTCGGTCTTC
>JAAZIX010000060.1 GCA_012800655.1 Clostridiaceae bacterium
CTTTAATTTTTGGCTCAAAGTATGGGGCATATCGATTCCGATCGGCTTTGTCTTATCATACTTCTACCACCGCATTCCCCGTGTTCTTCGCCCGCTGATTCTGGTGCTTCTTGGAATGCGGACTTTATTGTCGATGGTTCTGGTTTGGTCGTATGTTACGCCGTTGTTGAAGTTTAAGCTTAATGAGATCAGCGACTGGGCAATGCGCTTGATTGACGGCCCGATAGTCGAGACTATTAATCAGTATACGGATCGTCTCCATTTGCGCGGGATGATTCTGGCAGGCGGTGTGATTGTACTCCGGAGCTTTGGTTATTTCTTGCTGGGAACGCTGGTGATTGTTCTGGTACCGATTATATACTTTAAGCTCTACCGCTTAATCCAACGGACATTCGATGCCGTGGTTTTAGCCGGAATAAACATTGCCTTCAAATATTCTCGCCGTCGCAGCAAAAAAGAAAGTCGGGTTGATTTGTCCGAAGAGGAGACAGTTATATGAGCTCTGCCGATGAACAGAAACACTTGGCCGAACGATACGCTTTTCTGAAAAGGTTGAAATGGCTGTCTCTGGGCGCAAGCATCTGCGGCCTGGCTTTGTTGATTTTTGTCATTGTCGGACTTCTGCCTCGAGATGGAAGGCCGGGACCGCCGCCCTGGTTTCTGATTGTCGGTGCCGTTGCCGGTACTTTGATTGTTGCTTTTGCACTCAATACTTTGATTGTGGTTCGTCGCCAGCTTAGGCATATCGAGAAACGTGAGTCCGACCTGCCCGAGCCACCGGCTTAGTTTTGTCACAAATATTTCACATTTTTTTACTTTTTCGTTCTAATTATGACTCAACTTTTTGGAGTGAATTGTTATAATGATAAGAATGGAATAGAAATTAGGAGGTAAGTTTATGATTGATATTTCCTGTAAAGTAATGCTAAATGCCGATCGGGGAGGCGGAGATCAAGGCTCCGGTGCCGATTTTCAAAAAAATAATCCCGAGGACTCCTTTTATCAGGTGTCGCCGGCATATAGGGTCGAAAACATCTACCCCACGGGTCAACCGAGAGGACAGGAGCAAGCGCCGAGGCAGGAACCGCAATATGATCCTAATGCCTATCGCTACCAGACGACTTTTCAGCAGCCTTATTACCAGCCTTATCAACAGACACCCATTGAACCGAAAAAAAAGAAGATGTCAACCGGTCTTAAGGTAGGCATTTCACTTTTGTTGGTATTGTTTTTGGCGGCCGGCGGGGTTATCGGCGCTCTGATCGGTCTCGGTATCCGTAGCGGTGAACCTGGAACCACTCCGACCCCCATGCCCACGACACGGCCGGAACCGACCAAGCCGCCCATAGTCTCTCCGGGGGAGCCCAATCGTCCCGAGGGCACATTAACACCGCGTGAAGTGGCAACATTGGCGGTTCCATCCGTGGTGGCAATAAATACAACTCAAAGTACAGTCAATTTTTTCGGACAAGCCATGGAGACGATGGGGGCCGGATCAGGAGTTTTGATTCGAAAAGACGGGTATATTGCGACGAATAATCATGTTGTGGCCGGATCGAGCAAAATAAAAGTTCGCCTTTTCGACGGACGTGAGTTTGAGGCCAAGCTGGTCGGTCGTGACCCGGATCATGATTTGGCAGTCATAAAAATAGATTCCGAGACCGATTTACCTTTTGTCGAGATGGCGGATTCGGATACAGTTCAGGTTGGTGATATGGCAATAGCCATCGGCAACCCGTTAGGGGAGTTAGAAGGAACGTTGACGGTGGGATACATCAGTGCTTTGCATCGTACAATAACGGTTACCGATGCCAGCGGCCGCGACCCTTTGACACTCTTCGACATGATTCAAACCGATGCGGCGATTAATGCCGGAAATTCCGGCGGTGCGTTGATGAATGACCGCGGGCAACTGATTGGGATAAATTCCGCCAAAAACACCGGGGAAGGCGTGGAAGGAATCGGCTTCGCTATTCCGACAAATGTGGTTGAACCGATCGTTACGATGTTGGTCGAGCAGGGGTATATTTCCGGCCGTCCGAGTCTCGGCGTGTACGGTCAGACGGTTCCATCCGATATTGTGGAAAAATATGCCATGCCGCAGGGCTTCGTGATTTCCGAAGTGGTGCCCGGCGGAGCGGCGGAGAAAGCGGGAATGCAGAGAGGCGATATCATCATCGAATTCGACGGAGTCAAAATAAAACAGACCTCCGACCTAATGGCAGCACGCGCCAAGCGTAAGGCCGGTGACGAAGTTAAGGTTGTGGTATGGCGAACCGGTCAGGAAGTCACCCTAACATTAGTGTTGGATGAACAAAAAGTAGATCAGTGACGGAAATGTCCGGAATACAGATTGAGGCGATAACAGACAGAGTGCCGCGGAAATAATCCGCGGCACTTTACGTTTTTAGTATTTTTCGTATTTCTATGTCGTCGGTAATTTAAAGCTGTCTCGTAGGGAAACTGTGCGGTTGAAGACGATATGATCCGGACAGGAATCACGATTGTCATGGCAGAAGTAACCGAGCCGCAAGAACTGATAGCGTTTACCGTAGTCGGGCTCGGCCAACGAGGCTTCTAATTTTGCATTTGTACGGACAGTAAGTGAATCCGGGTTGAGATAATCCTCCGGCGCACCCGGAGCGTTGTCCGGACTTTCAACAGTAAACAAATTGTCGTATAGGCGAACCTCGGCATCGACAGCAGTGTTTTGATCTACCCAGTGAATGGTACCGCGGATTCGCCGACCGTCAGGTGCGGCACCGCCGCGTGAGGCCGGCTCATATTCGGCTAAAACACGGGCAACATTGCCGAAGTCATCGGTCTCATAACCTGTACAACGGATGATATAAGCGTGCTTGAGACGTACCTCGTTGCCGGGATACAACCGGAAATATTTTGGGATAGGCTTGATCATAAAATCATCCCGTTCAATCCAGAGGCGACCGGAGAAGGACAGATCACGTTCGCCGGCATCAGCGTCTTCCGGATTATTTTCGGCCGGCAGAATTTCCGTCTTATCCGCCGGATAATTGGTTATCAGCAGTTCAATCGGATCCAAAACAGCCATGACGCGCTGAGCGTGAGCGTTTAAATCTTCGCGTAGGCAGTGTTCCAGCAGACGATAGTCAACAGTGCTGTTTACCTTGGAAACACCGATGCGATTGCAGAAGTCGCGGATCGAATACGGCGTGAATCCGCGTCGTCTCAAGCCGCTGATTGTCGGCAGTCGCGGATCATCCCAACCGGAAACCGAGCCGTTCTCAACCAGGATCCTCAATTTGCGTTTGCTCATGACGGTATTGGTCAGATTCAGGCGGGCAAACTCGATCTGGCGTGGTTGATGGGGCACGGGACAATTCTCGATAAACCAATCATATAGCGGGCGATGATCTTCAAACTCAAGGGAACAAAGCGAGTGAGTTATTGCTTCGAAAGCATCCTCCAGCGGATGGGCAAAGTCGTACATCGGGTAGATGCACCAGTCATTACCGGTGCGATGGTGAGTTGCTCGGGCAATACGGTAGATGACCGGATCCCGCATATTCATATTGCCGGAAGCCATATCGATTTTGGCACGCAGGGTACGGGCGCCATCGGGAAATTCGCCGGCACGCATGCGACGGAACAGGTCCAGATTCTCTTCAATGCTGCGATTGCGCCACGGGCTCTCGGTGCCGGGTTCGGTGAGAGTACCGCGCGATTCGCGCATTTCCTCGGCGGACTGATCGCAGACGAAAGCCAGACCGTTTAGAACCAAATGTTCGGCGCACTCATACATTCTCTCAAAATAGTCCGACGCATAGTAGAAGCGATCTTCCCAATCGAAGCCGAGCCAACGCACATCCTCGCAAATCGAGGTAATATACTCTATATCCTCGCGGACGGGGTTAGTGTCATCCATGCGGAGATTGCAGATGCCGTCGTACTTGAGTGCGGTTCCGAAGTCGATAGCTATGGCCTTGGCATGTCCGATATGAAGGTAGCCGTTCGGCTCGGGAGGGAAGCGGGTATGAACTGTCTTACCGTAACAGCGTCCTCCCGGAGCCAACTCTTCGTCGATAATGTCATCAATGAAGTTGCGAACGGTAAATTCATCCGCGGTGGCAGGCTGAAAATCGGGAGGCGGAGGCATCAGACCGGGACAATTATCGTCAGTTATAATGACTACTTCCATCTTTTTCTCCTTCGGTATTACGGGCGGTGCGCAGGTTAATTGTTGCGGAATCAATACGTCGCAGGCTTTCCTCGCGTCCTAAAAGTGCCATGATTTCTACAGCACCGCCGGGTGTAACTTGTGTATTTGTGCAGGCAATGCGGCAGGGCCACATTACCTGTCCGTTTTTGATCTCATTCCTTCGGGCAAAGTCGGTCAGAAAAGCGTATATTCCTCCGGTACTCCAGTCGTCCAATACGGCGAGCGACGGACGGAGACGCTCGAGAATATCCAGTGATTGCTCCGGGGAGGTTTTCATCTTTTTATGGAAATAAAGCTCCGTATCATGCGGGGGCAATTCCCGGAGAAAGGCCAGGCCGGTGCCTGCGTCGGTCAAACGCTCTAGGCGGGCACGAAGCATTTCACTGATGATCTCTAAATCCCAGGGAGCGTCGTCATAAGGGCGCTTAAGACCTATTGAAGCATCGATATAGGGGCGCAACGTTTCGCGCAGATCCTCGTGACTCATTGCCTTGATATAGGTGCTGTTGAACCAGTTCAACTTATCGTAGTCAAACACGGCCGGCGCTTTATTAATCCCGGAAATGGTAAAACTGCGCTCCAAATCGCTCAGAGAGAAAATCTCCCGCTCGTCGCCGGGCGACCACCCCAACAGAGCCAAATAATTTATGATAGCCTCGGGCAGATAGCCCTCCTCAACAAGATCCTGAAAACCGGTCGCGCCGTGACGCTTGGATAGTTTCAGACGATCCGAACCAAGAATCAGTGGGAGGTGAATATAGACGGGCGATTCAAAGCCGAAAGCCTCGTAAAGCAACTGATATTTGGGTGTGGAGGAGAGATATTCGCTACCTCTGACGACATGGGTAATTTTCATAGTATGGTCGTCGATAACATTGGCAAAGTTGTAGGTCGGGAAGCCGTCCGACTTAATCAAGATCTGATCTTCCAATTCCGTATTGCTGACCTCGATATATCCGAAGACCTCATCGGTGAAGCCGGTAACCCCCGAAGTCGGCATTTTTTGACGAATGACCCAGGATTCGCCGGCGGCAACCCGACGTCGCGCTTCCTCGGGCGGGATATCACGGCAGTGGCGGTCATATCCGAGCTGATCGGAGTCGCGTAAACTGCGAAGTCGCTCCTGGCTGCAAAAGCAATAGTAGGCATGACCGGCCTCAACCAGTTGCTCGGCGTAAGGGAGATACAGTTCAAGACGTTCGCTTTGTATGTACGGACCGTAAGCGCCGCCGATATCGGGACCTTCGTCGTGGCGGAGTCCGACTGTCTCAAGGGTTTGATAAATTATTTCCAGGCTTCCCTCGACGATACGTTCCTGATCGGTATCCTCGATGCGTAGAATGAAATCGCCGCCCTGGGATTTGGCGACCAAATACTCGAAAATCGCCGTGCGGAGATTGCCCACATGCATATAGCCGGTGGGGCTGGGCGCAAAACGGGTACGTACTCGTCTGTCAGTCATTTGCTTTCCTTTCCGTCAATCATAAAGCCGGAAAAAGTTTTTTTCGGGCTAAGATTCAACTATGAATCTTAGCATATAAGGGTATGTTTGTAAATTTACGCCCCATCATCTAGAATTGTGCCGATGTTGTACGATAATGAGGAAATTAAATAGTGTTCGGCTACGTGCGTCCCTGGAAACTCGAGCTGCCGACCTATGAACTTGCGCGGTATCGGTCGGTGTACTGCCGCCTCTGCAAAACCCTGGGCGAGCAATACGGACAGCTGTTGCGTCCGGCGGTAACATACGAACTGACCTTTTTCATGCTTTTTTTGGGCGGACTGCTCGACGATGAGCGCCTCGATGACGGGGAGGCGGAGCGTTGCGTTCTGCACCCGATAAAAAAACATCCGATCGCCGCCCGTCATCCTCTTTATGATCTCGGAGCCGACCTGAGTATTCTGCTTTTGGGCGCAAAGGTGAAGGACGATATCGCCGATGGCGATCACCGTATACGCAGTGCGCTTTTGAGCCGTCTTTTCAAGAGGCCGTTAAAGAAGGCCGAAGCGAGGCAAGTGCTTTCGGCTCAGGGAACCGCCCGTATTTTGACAGAGCTCGATGCGATCGAAAGCCCCGGAAGTTCTCGGACCGTGGAGAGTGGAGCGGCGCGCAAATTCGCGGAGCTCCTGGAGCTGTACGTAGATGCGGCTTTTGAGCATCTGGCCGATAACGACCTTAATCTGCCGGAAAGTCGAGTTCAGGCGGCGGCACGATTGCTGGTCGGAGAACTGGGGGAGTGGATATATCTGCTTGACGCTCTGGCCGATCTGGAAGCGGATCGCGAGCGCGGCGAGTACAATGTCTGGGCCGAATACGGCAGCCGCGATGTGGCTTCGGCCGCGGCGGAGTTAAAACTGACGGGTTTGGAGGCAAGCATTAATCGAACGGCAGCCATCCTGCCTTGGAAACGACACGCCGTCCTGATGCGTAATATCATTCAACACGGTCTGTCGCAGATGCGTTCCCGGGTCAGTGCCGGTGAAAAACCCTGGCTCGTTTGACATTGTGTGAGATAAAGGACAAGAAAACAATCTCTGTGCCCGCTACATAGAATAATTGTGATAGAATAAGCTGAAATTTAGACACGAAGGGATAACCGGATAATGAGCAATCCATATGAGGTCTTGGGAGTCAGTCCGAACGCATCGGATGAGGAAGTAAAACGCGCCTACAGAGAGCTGGTGCGCACTTATCATCCGGATCAATATACGGACCATCCTCTGGAGGATTTGGCCAAGGAAAAAATGCAGGAGGTCAATGACGCCTACAGCCAGATCCAGGCGGAGCGTTCGGGACAGCGTTCGCCCTATAACCGAGGTCGCACCGGTCAATCACCTTACGGTACCGGTAGCCCTTATGGTCCGCCTTACGGACAGGGAGCCGCGCCTAACACCAATCAAGGCGCCGGCCAGCAGCGTCGCGATCCTTTCACCCCCGACTCTCCCTACTACGGCCAAGGTCAAAGCAGCTGTTGCGGTCCTTTAGGAACGCTCTGTCTCTTGGATTCCTGCTGTGAGTGCATGGGGGGAGATTTGTGCACATGCTGTTAATAAAGTGAAACGCATGCGTCGCAAACATTTCTGCCTGGCGTTTTGCTCGTTGACCGTCGCTCTGGAAGTTCTTTTGGCCTGGTTGGTAACCATCTTTCCGCTGGCCGATCTGACGATTTTTGCGGTTATGTCCGCTCTGATTTGCATCGTGTTGAGTGAATTCAGTTTCCGCTACGCTCTTCTGACGGTTCTTGCCACTGATTTAATAATCAGCTTTTTCCCCGGCTTTCCATTAGTATGGCCGTTTATTGCTTTTTGGGGAATTTATCCTTTTATCAAAGCCGGTATTGAGAAGTTTTTCAAACAAAAACGCCTTCCTTATGCGGCGACTTTACTGCCTAAATTATTGATAGTCGGGCTTTTGGGAGTTCTGTCCGTTTTTTTGGCGGTGAAAATTCTTGGTATCGATTACCACGCTTACCTGACCATCAGTGAAAAAATTCCCTTCGCCGTCGGCCTAATACTTATGGCCTTGCTTGCCTTGCTTATCGATTATGTTATGACTGTCCTGCTGGCATTTTGGCGGGAGCGCTTGCGCCCCCATTTTCCCAAAGAGTAGTATGAATTCAATTCCGCCGGCCCAGCCGCCGCTCAAAATATTTTATTAACAGCATATACGCGATCCAAATAATCAAAACAATCAGCCCGCCGGCGATCAGCCAGAACGTGAAACTGTTGCGCTCGTAAAAGGCTCTGAAAGAGCGCTCGGGCAAAGGTGTGGCGAGGATATTTATGTTACTGCCGATCGGCACGATAATATCGCTACCGTCTTGAAGTCGATAGAGGAGATCACCGACCGCGGTTCCGATCTCGACCGGCGGCAACAGACCGTTTTTAGGTCGGAAAATCGGATTATTGCTGACCAGGATGTCAATCTCTCGCGGGTGCGTATACCAAACATCACGCAAAGCGACCGGACTGAAGATCTGACCCGCAAATTCCTCATTATGCGCCAGGATTTCCCCCTGTGAGACCAATTGTGAACGCGTGTATGCGTTGCCTATAGCCTCGTATATCGAACGAATATTCAGTAGGTTCCGGCGAACGATCAAGTCCAGATCCGTACCGAAAGATGAGCCGCAAAATAAGGCCAGGTAATTCAGTTGCTCCGGGTCGCGATTCATCCCGACGGTGAAAAAGGCCGAATACTCTCCCGGTTCGCAGGCGATCAAACCGCCGTCCAGACCGGTGGCGGAATCCCACGCGGTAGAAAAATCATTGACAAAGTGGTGAAAACGACCGGCTTCAAGAAAATTATAATTCTTTCTGCCGACTGTTTCTCTGATGCTTCCGTGGGATAATGCGTATTTTGCAATTTTCCCCAGGTCGCGCAGGGAGGAAATCCCCGAGACTGTGCCCTGTGATTCTTTGTTCGGATGAAGATCGACAATAGGGATGTGATCGGGCTTTGCACTATCGGTTTCGTTGGGATTTTTAAATGAACTTATAGAAAATTCCGTATCGGATAAATTCAGATCACCGGCCTTGACATTCATATGTTTGACGAAAGTTTCAGCATCACCTGCCACGGCCGTTATGAGAGTCTGCATGGCGATTTCGGAACCTTCCAATAGAAGGGCATTTGTCAGAAAAGCAGCGGAGAAATAGGCATTTCCGTTTTTGAGACTGCGATCCCGACTGTCCTGCGAAGTGAAAGACGGCACGAAGATCATGTAGTCCGGATAGAGCTTCTCCGTAGCCAAAACGGCCACCATAAGCCGACCCGCAAGGCGGGGAGAAATCAGCCGCTCAGAGCCGCTCGCATATAAGGTGGAGTCTTGTGAAAGATCCAAAACCAGACATTGTTCGGTGGTCAAAGACAAATTAACAAAGCGGTACTGCTCCGGGCTATCAGTGACGAGGTCCTGCGGGCCGAAAGGATAGGGCAATGTTCCGGAATACCAAGGGAAGCGATGGGACTCTGATGGTAGCGTAGGTGGCGTGGTTTGAACAGTTGAGGGCTTCGTCGGCGGGGAAGTAGGAGGTACAGTTCTCTGGGGCGGCTTGGTTGTCGGTGTAGTCGGAGGAGATGTAGCAGGCGGATCCGTATCGGTAGGAGGTTCGGTAGATTCACCGTCGGTTTCGCTCGTATCCGTGGAGACATCAGTGGTGGTGCTTACGGCGGGTTGAGACGTATCAGTTATTGTGTCCGGATCTACAGTGGTTTCGCTGGGTGTAATGGTGATATCCGTATCCTCGCTTGTTACCGTGGTGGGGTCCGCATCAGATTCGGTTGTGAGGGTAGAGGACATATCCGTCGTGATTGATTCTTCCTCTGAAACAGAGGAAGAGGGCAAGGAATTTTCTTCGGAACAAGTGGATTCGGTTGTAGTCCCATCCGGAACGATAACGTCGCCGGTTGAGGGTGACGTATCTAACCCTGCAGCATGCGGGACAAGCAGATTTGCGCTGAAGATCAGGCTGACAATAATCAGACTGAGGAATGAGAAAATTCTAAATTTTGGGCACACTTTCAGCTTCATTTCCACATCGTTTCTCCGATACACTTTGCAGTATAACTCATTTGTCTGCCGCTGTCAGCGATAACGTACCCGAACCGTTGCAAGTATTCAAGTATTATATTCTGGTATAATTGTGGGGAAAGGGAATTATTATTTTGCAGCGGAGATTAAAACAAAGACGAGCGCGAACCTTCATGAAAGTGCTGGCGATAACTCTTGTTCTCGTCACATTTATGACTGCCTGCGGTAGCGCGCCGAAAGAAGAGATTGATACCCTGGATCGTTACGGTTCCTCCTTGGCGCGTGATTTGGCGCGGCGTCACCCGGAGCGTCCGCCTTATTCGGTGGGGGAGCGAGCAACGGCACAGTTTATTGTGCGTGAGTTCGAAAAGCTCGGCTATCAGCCGAAGATGCAGTCTTTCAAAGGAGAGCCTTCAGAGGAAGATGCGTCGGTTCCCGAATCGGCGAATATTATCGTGCGGATTCCGGGCAACGGTTTCGAACGTGATGAGGCTAAGGCTACGGATCTTTTTGGCAAAAAGGATCCTGACAAGCCCGTCGGCCGTTTCAGAGCAACGATCGTCATTGGTGCACATTACGATACGATCCCTCAGGAGCCTGAGGAAGAAGACGGAGAAGACGAAGAAAAAAGCGAAGAAAAAGGTGAAGAATCAGCCGCGGTTACGTTGGGTAATTTTGACGGCATCTCGGATAACGCATCGGGTATCGCTGTCTTGCTGGCCTTGGCGCGCGATCTGAAAGAGCAGTCGAGTCCGATCGGTTATGACATAATTTTAGCGGCCTTCGGTGCAGGCGCTGATGCCAGACGTGGAAGCCATTATTTCTATAAATCTTTAAGCAAGAGTGAGCGTAATTCCCTGGATTGTGTCTATATTCTCGAATCGCTCTATGCCGGTGACAACCTCTATGCCAGCGCCGGGCTTTCCTCCGCCCAGCCGGGAAAGAAAATGGACTTGCGCCTGCGCCTGTATGAATTCAATTTGGCCGCTGTCGACGCAAAAATTCGCCGTGCCTACGGGGTCGATATTTTGAATAATACTTCCTCGCTGAAAATTCCCTTGCCCGGACATGAACCTGAGGAGGGAAAAGAAGCGGAACAGATTTTATACCGCGAGTTTACTTTACATCCAGGCGACTGTGAGCCTTTTGATCTGGCGGGCATTCCCTGCGTATACATAGAGTCATACAATTATCGCGGCGACACGGTCGAGGAGATGCGCGATAACCGCAGCCCTGAATTTGCCTCCGTAAACGGCAATATGCGAGGCAGTAGATTTGACTCGACCCGGACCCTGGATGAAATAATGCCCGATAATACTTTGACTCTGCGTATCAATGCGGTGGCTAGGACGCTGTCCTTCGTTGTCAAGAGAGGTCTGCTTGATGCGAAGGTAGCCGACGGAGGCGGCAATTCGACGGATAATACATGATAGTCGGCTTAACACTGCGAAATTTTGCCCTTTTCACGGAACTTAGGTTCGGTTTGGTCGAGCCTGAGTCGCCGTCATTATCCGAGGCGCGACTTAACCCGCTAACAGCTATAATCGGTCGCAACAACAGCGGTAAGAGCACGATTTTAGAGTCGCTGGACTTCTTAGCCGATTGTCTGCGTGTCGGGGTAAGAGCTGCGGCAACCCGCAATCATCGCGGCGGCTTCAGTAAGCTTCGTCATGAAGGAAGTACCGAGCCCGTATCTCTGGAAATTGTTTTGAATCTGCCCGAGCATAATTTAGTGAGGTATACGCTAGAAATTTCCGCGGATCGCCAGGGACGCCCCTTTGTGAATCGTGAACGCCTGGAGAAATTAGGTACGGACGGGATATCTGAGGTATATTTAGATCTTAAGGAAGGGCAGGGAAAGGTTCGAGGCAAAAATAGTCCCAGCGCGACCGGCGTCAATGATTTAATTTATCCGGCTTTGTCCTTGTACGGCCGTTTGAGCGATGTGCCGTCCTGCTTCCGGGATACTTTATACCTGTTGACCCGGATATTTTTCTTCCGTCTGGACAGTAAGTCTTCCGCTCAAAAAGATCTCGATCGCGAGGGCTCGGCCGCGCATCTGGATCTCGCTCAGGGCAGGGGAGGACATAAGCACCTGAACAGCAACGGCACCAATGTCCGGAATGTTCTTGTCTGGTTACGTGAGGAAGAGCCGCTAAAGTATGAGCGGATCATGAATCTTATCGATCAGCGTTTGCCTTTGAGTCCGCGCCTGCGCCGTGATCTGCAATCCGGTCTCTATAACAGCGGTGAAGCGCGGTTCTTTATCCTTCAGCTTCTCTTATTGGATCCTGACCCGCGCCCCGTCATACTGCTGGATAATCCCGACAGCGGCATGTTTTATACGCTCCAATCTGCTCTCGGTCTGGCTTTGCGCGAGTACGAACTGACGCGCCGAGGCCAGGTGATACTGAGTACGCATAACACCAATCTCCTCGATACGTTTGCGCCTTCCGAAGTCTGGTATTTGCCCGGGCCGCCGCAGATTGAGGGCAGGACGGAGCCCGGGCCGAGTACGACCTGGGATTTGCTGAGTGAATATTCCGAGATCGATCCGGGCGCGAGTGAAGGCGTTACTTATGACTCCGAAGTACGAGCCGACTGTGCTGCGGACGACCCGATTATACGAGCAATGTACGATGAAGGAATGTCTATGGGGATACTCTGGTACCAGGGGTATTTTACGTAAATGATCAGCGTTGAGGCATTGGTCGAAGACAGATCCGGCTCGGTAATTCTCGGCGGTATCCTCGATGCTTTTACCTCTGTCAGCGACACACCTTTTTCTTACCGTCTTCATCCGCATCGCGGTATCGGTTCTCCTCGCTTCGATTGGAACCGCCGACCCGATCCGATGGCAACAACACTCTTTGCGCTCTTACCGGCGGAATTGCGTGCCTATAACCGGGTTCTGTCTCCGGCGAAGAACTTGGTGATCATAGTGTTCGATGCCGATGACGGCAATCCGGAAAATTTGAAAGAAACCGTCGGTCATATGACGCGTAAATTCTTACCGGACTTACCGGCTGTCATAGGAGTCGCAGTCGAGGAATTGGAGTCTTGGTTGCTGGGTGATGTTGCCGCTCTGAAGTCGGCCTATCCCGACGGCCATTTCGAACATTGGAAAAACTACCGGCAGGACAGCATATGCGGCACTTGGGAAGTCCTTTGCCGAATTATTATGGGTTCAAAGGCTGAGGAGCTGATCGCACTCGGCTATCCCGCCGTGGGTCAGTTCAAGTACGAGTGGGCCGAAAGAATCGCTCCCCACCTGTCTGTCGAAACAAATGCTTCTCCCAGTCTGCACAGGTTTATCCACAGGCTGGAATCGGTTATGAGCGATATGACCGGAGCGAGCAACTGATGGAGGCAGATAATAACTCCGCGGAGCGGACATTTTATCTTCGTCGGCCTTTGCCGCGCAGTTTATACATTCATTTGCCTTTTTGTATTCGTCGTTGTCCTTATTGCGATTTCTTTTCCACGGTCGGTCAAGAGAACTTCTTTCCACAGTATCAAAAAGCATTGCTTTCCGAGGTCAGATTAGTCGGGTGCGAAGTTGATTTCCTGCGCGGGCGGGATCCTGAGTACAACGGAGTTGAAACTGTTTATTTCGGGGGCGGAACGCCGTCGCTTTGGTCTTCCGAGCATATCGAACAGCTTCTGGAAAGTATCGGGACGTTTGTAGGGATTGCGGACGGCTGCGAAATTACTTTGGAAGCTAATCCTTCCTCGCTTTCATTTCGTCATCTTTCGGATTTGCGCGCCGCCGGAATAAATCGTCTCAGTATCGGCGTTCAGGCCACCGATGATAACCTCTTGCGCAAAATCGGCCGTCTGCATAACCGTGCCGAAGCGGAAGCGGCCCTGAAAGGCGCGGAGAAGGCCGGTTTTGCCAATATCGGTATAGATTTGATGATCGGTCTGCCAGCCCAAACTATCGCCGATATAAAGTCCTCTCTTGCCTGGTTGCGAGAATACCCGATTCAACATGTATCGGCATATTCGCTGATTATTGAACCGGATACACCTTTCGCTGATCTGTATTCCCCCGGCGGGAGTTTATACCGGGAGCTTCCTGACCCGGAGGATGAACGTAAACAGTGGTATACGCTCCGTGAGGGCCTGAAGGCATTTGGCTTTGAGCATTATGAAATCAGCAATTTTGCCTGCCCCGGTTATCGCTCCCGCCACAACAGCGCATATTGGAGCGGGGATATGTACTGGGGGTTGGGTGCCGGGGCACATAGTTATTATCGTTCCCGCAATGATATCTGTCCGCAGCGCCGCGCTAATCTGAACGATCTATCCGCATATGCCGAGCGGGTTGAACGAGCCGATCAGATTTCCGCAATGGGTGAATTAACGGAAGTCATGGATGCAGCGGATATTGAGAAAGAATTTTTCCTGTTGGGCTTGCGGATTTTGGACGGGGTTGATCTACGTAACTTTACGGAGCGATTCGGGCATGAAGTGCCCGCAAGTATACGGCTGATCTTGGAGAAGTTGGTTGGGATACAGTTGCTCATTGAAGAGAGCAGTGTCTATCGCCTGAGTCTTAAGGGCGAGGACTATGGTAACCGGGTTTTCAGCGAATTCATCTAGATTTAACTTCACAAACAGCAAATTAGAAAATGTGTTTGATATTCCTTGACATTCGTTTAAAAGAGTGGTAAATTACTCTTAGCACTCGAAGGATGAGAGTGCTAAAGACGGAAAGGAGGGAATATGCCGTTAGATGAACGAAAACAGAAGGTACTGCAGGCGGTAGTTGACGAGTACGTAGCTACAGCCGATCCGGTGAGTTCGCGCAGTATAGTCGGTCATTGCGGATTAGACGTCAGTCCGGCGACTTTACGTAACGAAATGGCGGAATTGGAAGAGATGGGATATCTCGAGCAACCGCATACCTCGTCCGGGCGTGTCCCTTCCGATGCCGGCTATCGCATTTATGTTGATCAGTTGATGCCTGTGACGGCGCTTTCCCGCCAGGAGAAGACCCGTTTGAGCGCCGATCTGATTGCCCAGTGCAATGAGCTCGAGACTCTGTTGCGTCAGGCAGCGGAGCTTTTAGCAAGTTCCACCGGTTACACGTCGGTAGCTATTACTCCGCATCTGCATTCATCCGTCCTGGATCAGGTCCGCATGTTGATGATTGAACCGGGGAAAGTCCTCGTCATTGTAGTGGTAACGGCGGGGATTGTAAGGGATCGTCTGACGAGGATGCCGCTGGAGATTGATGCCGAAACACTGAATAAATTAGCGAAGGCAATTGAAATCGGTTTAGCCGGTCAGCGTATTGACGAGATTACTCTGCTCTCATTGGAGAAGGCGACGGAGCGTGTCAAAGTTCCGGAGAGTCTGTTGAATCAGGTTCTGTACGAAGCGTATGTTTCCATTAAGCAGGCCGATAATCTCGAAGTTTTTCTCTCCGGGGTACCGAATTTATTAACTCACCCGGAATTCCGCGATTCCCTGCGTGCCAAGACGGTAGTAGACGCTTTGACACAGAACGGACTGATCGCCGGTTATATGCGTGAGGACGCGCTTAATAAGAGCGACGACGGAGAATTCATGATCCGGATCGGTCAGGAGATAAGTCTCCATGGTATGGAAGAGTGTAGCTTTGTCAGCACCGTATATAAGATGGGTGATGAATTGATGGGAAATATAGGGGTGATCGGCCCGCGGCGTATGTCTTACAGCAACGTGGTTTCGAGAATCACCTTTATTAGTAGGATGGTCAACAGTAGTTTGGAGGACAGATAATGACGGAGTATAACGACAAACACGATGATTTGAACGAAGAGCTGAACTCGACGGATGCCGATCCGGTTTCCGCGGAGCCGGAAGCGGATCAGAATCTGACTGCAGAAGCAAACGCAACCGAAGAGGTCGGCGAAACCGAACGTCCGGCGCGCACGGCGGCCGGTCGGGCAAAGCAGAAGGAACTTAGACAGCTTCGTGATGAAGTGACAAAACTTACGGAACAGCTGGATGAGGCGCGGGACAGATATCTGCGTATATCGGCCGAGTACGAAAATTATCGCCGTCGCACGACGCAGGAGAAAGAGCGACTGTATGAAGATGCGGTATGCAAAGTGGCCAAGGTCTGGCTGTCGGTGCTGGACAATATGGAGAGGGCGGCGGAGGCGGCAGCGACGATTACCTCGGAGGATGCGGTCGCTGTCGTGGCCGGAGTCGAAATGATTCAACGCCAAGCGACGGAAGTTATGAAGCGTCTAAATATAGAGGAAATCCCGGCACTGGGCGAGCAGTTCGACCCGATGTTGCATGAGGCGGTTTTGCAGGTAGATTCTCCCGAGCATGAGTCGCAGGAGATCGTGGAAGTTCTGGCCAAGGGATACATTAGCGGTGAACGTGTTATCCGACACAGCCGAGTAAAGGTTGCGCGGTAAGCATATAAAAAGTAAGAAAGGCGGGCTTGGCCCGAATAGAGGAATTTAATATGGCAAAAGTAATAGGAATTGATTTAGGAACTACCAATTCATGTGTTGCGGTGATGGAGGGCGGTGAGCCGATAGTTATTCCGAATCCCGAAGGCAGTAGGACAACCCCCTCGGTAGTCGCTTTTTCCAAAGGCGGCGAGCGCTTGATCGGTCAGATCGCCAAGCGCCAGGCGGTAACAAACGTGGATCGCACGGTCCAGTCCATAAAGAGAGAGATGGGTTCGAGTTACCGCATAAAGATTGATAATCGAGAGTACTCACCTCAGGAGATCTCGGCAATGATTCTGCAGAAACTGAAATCGGATGCCGAGGCATATTTAGGTGAGACTGTTACCCAGGCCGTTATTACCGTGCCGGCATATTTCAGTGATGCTCAACGTCAGGCAACCAAAGACGCCGGAAGAATAGCCGGTCTCGATGTGTTGCGTATTATCAACGAGCCGACGGCCGCTTCGCTGGCTTACGGTCTGGATAAAGAGCATGACCAGAAGATTTTGGTTTTTGACCTGGGCGGTGGAACATTTGACGTCTCGATTCTGGAAATCGGTGATGGTGTATTCGAGGTTCTTGCCACAAACGGAAACAATCGCTTGGGCGGTGATGACTTTGACAACCGGATCGTTGACTGGATCGTGGACAATTTTCGCAGAGAAAAAGGTATTGATTTGCGCCAGGATAAGATGGCGATGCAGCGCTTAAGAGATGCGGCGGAAAAGGCGAAAATAGAACTTTCCGGCGTCCAGAGCACAAGCATTAATCTTCCATATATAACCGCCGATGCGACGGGAACGCACCATTTGGACATGAGCCTAACCCGCGCCAAATTCGATGAGCTGACCGCCGATCTGGTTGAGAAGACCATGGTGCCTTTGCGTCAGGCGATGAGTGACGCCGGACTCAAAAAGAGTGATATTACGAAGATTCTTCTAGTCGGCGGATCCACACGTATTCCCGCGGTTCAAAATGCGGTTAAGGATTATTTCGGGCAGGAACCCTTTAAGGGAATCAATCCGGATGAATGCGTCGCCATAGGAGCAGCCATTCAGGCCGCCGTCCTGACCGGTGAGGTCAAAGGACTAGTCTTGCTGGATGTCACTCCCTTGTCGCTCGGTGTCGAGACCATGGGCGGAGTATTCTCGCGCATTATTGAGCGCAATACGACAATCCCGACCAAAAAGAGCCAAATCTACTCCACGGCCGCCGACGGGCAGACACAGGTGGATATTCATGTTCTACAAGGTGAGCGAGAACTTAGCCGCTACAACAAGACTCTGGGCAAGTTCATTCTGGACGGAATTGCTCCGGCACCGCGTGGAATTCCACAGATCGAGGTTACTTTCGATATTGACGCAAACGGCATCGTCCATGTTTCGGCGAAGGATTTGGGCACGGGACGCGAACAGAACATTACGATTACCGCTTCGACAAACCTCAGCAAAGAGGATATCGAACGTGCGGTACGCGAAGCCGAGGAGTTCGCCGAGGAGGACAAACGTCGCAAAGAAGAGGTTGAGCTGTTCAACGATGCCGAATCGATGATTTATACCGCTGAGAAGACTCTAAAGGATCTGGGAGATAAAATCACCGACAGTGAGCGTGAAGAGATCGAGAGGCTGATTGAACGCCTGAAGAGCAGTAAAGCAGCAGGGAACACGGATGAGGTAAAGGCCGATATGGAGGAACTCCAAAAGGCCGTTTACGCTCAGGCAACGAAGATGTATGAGCAAGCTGCCGCCGATCACCAGCATACGGATCCGAACGCTCATGCAGAGAACGACGATTATATGCGCCCGGATGATCCTCCGACCGGCGGCGGAACCTACGAAGCCGATTTTGAGGAGAAGGAATAGATTTGAGCCTAGCTCTACCGAGCCCTGCTCAAGCCGGGTAAATTGTGTTGTGAGACAAGGGCGCCCAACCGCGCCTTTGTCTCAGTTTTAGTGAGGATAGCATGGCAGAAAAGAAGGATTATTACGAAATACTCGGAGTTCAAAGATCGGCCACCGAGGATGACATTAAGTCGGCCTATCGCAAAAAGGCAAAAAAATATCACCCCGACTTAAATCCGGGTGATAAGGACGCCGAAGCGCATTTCAAACAGATAAATGAAGCCTATGCGGTATTGAGCGATCCCGAAAAGCGCTCGGTATATGATCGTTACGGCAGCGACGGACTGAATGCGCAGGGTTTTGACCCGTCATCCTTTAACATTAATTTTGATGATATTTTGGGCTCTTTCTTCGGCGGTTTCGGTGGCTTCGGTCGCGCCGCCTCGCCTAATGCTCCGCAACGGGGCAGTGATCTGCGCTATCGCATGCGTCTGGATTTTATGGACGCCGCATTCGGAACGTCAAGAGACATAAGTGTGACCAAAGATGATTATTGCGATGCTTGTGAGGGAACCGGCGCGGCACCCGGAACAAGAGTCGAGACATGTCCAACCTGTAAGGGTAGCGGGCAGGTCCATGAAACTCGCCAGACTATGATCGGACAGATGATGACATCACAGCCCTGCTATGCCTGTCATGGAACCGGAAAAAAGATAGACCATCCCTGTTCAATCTGCCGCGGCGCAGGAAAGTATCGACAGACTAAAACTCTGACCGTGAAAATACCGGCCGGAATTGACCACGGTGAAATGCTGACCCTACGAGGAGAGGGAGAAGCCGGAGAAAACGGCGGTCCTCCGGGAGATCTCTATATCGAGATAATTTTGCAGCCGCACCAGATATTTAAACGGCGCGGCAGTGATACTTTTTGTGAATTGCCGATAACCTTTGCTCAAGCAGCGTTGGGTGCCGATATTGAGGTTCCGACAATTGACGGAGCTGTCACATACAGTATACCGGAAGGTTCGCAGAACGGCGATCAGATCAAGTTGCGTGGAAAGGGAATTCCAAGAATTAATCGTAGCGGTCAGAGGGGCGATCATATCTGTACTTTGAGAATCGAAGTGCCGCGACGCCTAAATGAGAAGCAAAAACAACTGTTACGGGATTTTGATGATTCATGCGGTGATCCCAACTACAAAGAACGAGTTAGTTTTTTTGAAAGGATAAAGAATTTTATCACAAACCGTGAGCGCTGATTTTTGATTGACGGAAGCTCCTCTCCTACTCTGCCAAGGGAATTTATGGTAGAATTACGGTGTAACCGCAGAGTAAAATAGAAAGGAGAGGCTGTGACCTGTTTACCTTGTGAAATCGATCAAGTCGCCACCTATCTCTTTAATCGTGGTGAAAACATTCAAGCATACAATCTATTAGGGGCATTTCCGGAGCACAACGGGGTAAAGTTTGTGGTTTGGGCGCCTCGAGCGCTTTCCGTTGCCGTAAGCGGCGACTTTAACGGCTGGCCGGAAGGCGAGTCGGCTCGGGATCATTTATATAAAGTCGGCAGTAGCGGACTATGGGGCGGTTTTATTCCAGAGGCAAGGGTCGGGCAATGCTATAAATATGTTGTCCGGGGCGCCACGGGCACTTATGTGATGAAAGCGGATCCGTTTGCGCGGTCAACGGAATTGCGTCCGGCCACGGCCTCAATCGTCAGTGCAGCTTCCGAATACTGCTGGGGCGATCAGGAATGGCTGATTCGGCGTCCGGCGGCGCGGGCCAACAATTATCCGCTGAATATTTATGAGGTGCATGTGGGCTCATGGCGCCGCAAACCGAACGGCGAGTTACTTAATTGGCGGGAATTCGGAGAACGGTTGGCGGCATATGTACGGGACATGGGATACACTCATGTCGAATTGTTACCGATAATGGAGCATCCGTTGGACGCTTCTTGGGGCTATCAGGTGAGCGGCTTTTTTGCTCCGACGGCGCGCTTCGGGAAGCCGGACGATCTGCGGTACTGTATAGATCATTTACATCAAAACGGCATCGGCGTTATTTTAGATTGGGTACCGGCACATTTTCCGAGAGATCTCTTTGCCCTATATTGTTTTGACGGCCTGCCGTTGTATGAGCACAGCGATAAACGCCTGCGGGAACAGGATAATTGGGGTACGCTTATATTTGATTACGACCGTTCCGAAGTGCGCTCGTTCCTAATGTCGAGCGCATTTTATTGGATCGAGGAATTCCATGCCGACGGCTTCCGCTTTGATGCGGTATCAGTCATGTTGTACAACAATTACGGAGAGGACAGCTTTGTCCCGAATATTGAGGGCGGTCGTGAAAACTTGGGGGCTATCAAGTTCATCCGTGAGCTCAATGAGCGAATAGAGAAGAAACATCCGCAGGTTATCCTTTGTGCCGAAGAAGCAACTGTTTGGCAGGATTTGACCAAACCGGTTTCCGAAGGAGGACTGGGCTTTCACTATAAGTGGGATATGGGCTGGATGCACGATACGCTCGATTATTTCAGCACGGATCATTTTTATCGACCCAAAATACATAATAAGATCAGCTTTGCGATGTCTTATGCCTTCTCGGAACGTTTTATCAAGCCTCTCTCCCATGATGAGGTAGTGCACGGTAAACGTTCACTTCTGGATCGCATGCCGGGCGATTACTGGCGGCGTTTTGCCGGCCTTAGATTGCTCTATCTTTATATGATTTCCCACCCCGGCGGTAAGCTCCTGTTTATGGGTGCCGAGTTCGGTCAATTCATCGAGTGGCGCTACTACGAGGAACTCGAATGGTTTATGCTTGACTTTGACAAGCACAGGGAGCTCCATGATTTTGTTCGTCGCCTGAATTATCTTTACAAAAATTATCCGATGTTTTATGAAGTCGACAACAACTGGGAGGGGTTTTCCTGGATCAATCCGGATGATGCCGACAATGCGGTCTATTCGTACTGGCGCCGCGACAGCAGTGGAAACTATCTGATTTTTCTACTTAATATGATTCCCAGACCGCTGAAGAATTATGTGGTCGGAGTCCCCGAGGCGGGCTCATATTCCGTCCTACTGGATACCGATGCGGCCCAATGGGGCGGGAGCGGGTGGCTGTCGAGAAATGAAGTCCCGCAAAAAGAGGTGAACACAAGTGCTAATCTCGTATATAATACGGATGAGATGGCTTGGAACGGTTATGCCCGCTCATTGACGCTGGATCTGCCTCCTTTAGCGGGATTGATATTGAAAATTGATAAACAGAAAGGTTAATGCAAATGTCTGAGAAGAGGGTAGTAGCGATGATTTTGGCGGGTGGTCAGGGATCGCGCCTGGGAGTGTTGACCGGTCAGATGGCAAAGCCGGTCGTACCGTTCGGTAGCAGATATCGTATCATCGATTTCGCTCTGAGTAATTGTACGAATTCCGAGATCAATACCGTCGGTGTGTTGACTCAGTACCAGCCTTTGGCACTGAACACTTATGTTGGTAACGGCCATCCCTGGGATCTCGACCTTAGCAACGGCGGTGCCTTTATACTACCGCCATATATGCGTAGCGGTTCGAGCGACTGGTATCGCAATACTGCAGATGCCATCTATCAAAATATCGATTTTATTGACAGCTTTGATCCGGAATATGTCCTAGTTCTTTCCGGCGACCACATATATAAAATGAATTACGCACGCTTGCTCCAGCATCACATCACTAAGGAGGCCGATGCGACAATCGCCGTTATAGAGGTGCCTTGGGAGGAAACCAGCCGCTTCGGCATTATGAATACCGATGATGCGGATCGTATTGTAGAATTCGAGGAAAAACCCGCTAACGCCAAGAGCAATCTTGCTTCAATGGGCATTTATGCTTTCCGTTGGGATTCACTTCTGAAATACCTGCTTCTTGACAACCGCGACGATACGTCATCGCATGACTTTGGGCGCGACGTGATCCCCCGTATGCTGAACGAAGGGTGTGGAATGTATGCATATCGCTTTGACGGGTATTGGAAGGATGTCGGAACCGTCTATAGTTTGTGGGAAGCAAATATGGACATCCTTGATCGCCCGGCTGAAATAGGTCTGGTTGACCCGAACTGGAGAATATACAGTCGCAATCCCGTGAAACCGGCACATTTTATCGCCGCCGGGAGTAAAGTTATTAATAGTAGTATGACTGACGGTGCGGAGGTATTCGGTACTTTGAACCATTCAATACTTTCCCACAGTGTCAGAATTGAGGCAGGGGCGGAAGTTGTCGACTCGGTTTTGATGCCGGGTGCGGTGGTGAAGTCGGGTGCGAAACTGAATAAGGTAATCGTCGGGATGTATACGATTGTGGGGGAAGGTTGTGAGATCGGGCTCCATGAAGATCCTGACGACTATTACCTGAACACCAAGCTTTGCACCGGAGGGGTTACTGTCTTAAACCACGGTCTGACAATTGCACCAAATACCAAAATTGCCGCCAATTGTATGGTCGCGGATTTCCGGGATCGAGGCGGACCGGATAACGCGATAAACAGCTATAGAATATGGTCTCAGACCGGTGGCACGCCTTTGCGAGATCTATCGGTATATGCTTGAGAGGAAGAGTACGGAACGGAGAGAAAAAAAATGAATATTGATGCAACAGGATTGATTTTTGCTGATGACAGTCGGGTTCAATTAGGTGAACTGACTCGCAATCGTGCTCTGGCTGCGGTTCCTTTCGGCGGACGCTACAGAATTATCGATTTTATGCTCTCTAACATGGTGAATTCGGGAATGCCGCAGGTAGGAGTCTCGACCGTAAATAAATATCGCTCACTCATGGATCATCTGGGTACTGGCGGAGCCTGGGATTTGGACCACAAGACACGTGGTTTGCAGCTACTGCCCCCTTTCGTTGCTTCGGACATACAGCATGATAGGAGCGCCTCATGTGATTTGTCCGGTATACTTTTCCACTTGCGGGCCCTAAAGCGAAAGTATGTGGTAGTAGCCGGGAGCGCCGCTATTTTAAACACAACCTTCAACAGTGCTCTGGAGGAGCATATCGACTCGGGTGCCGACATCACCGTTTTCTACAATCGCGACGAAGACAGCACTCATGCGGCACGCCTGTTCCTTATTTTAGACAGTGAGGAGCGTGCGAAAGGTCTTTCTGAGACCCCTGAAAGCGGTAAATCCGTAGCCTGCTCCCTGGATGTTTTGATAATGACTCGGGAATTGCTTATTCATCTGGCCGAGGAACTTATGAGTCGGGATATTTTCAGCATTGATGTGGCCGGTCTATTGTCCATATACTACGATACCTATATCGTGCGCGGTAGGGAATACACCGGCTCTGTCCTGCGCGTGGACTCGATTGAGGCCTACTTTAACAGTACGCTGGCATCACTGACTGATCCGCTTCGCTCCGCAATTTATAATCCGCCCAATCCGATCTTTACGAAAATAAAGGACGAAGCGCCGACCTATTATACGGATACGGCGCAGGCCAGTAACTGCCTGGTTTCGGACGGTTGTTATATTGAGGGTGAATTAGAAAATTCCCTAGTTTTCCGTAATGTGACAATTGGTGTGGGAAGCAGATTAAAGAACTGTATAATCGGTCAAAACTCGATTGTTTCCGAGGAATGTGAACTGGAGAACGTCATTTTGGATAAAAACTGTTTGGTTCGTCCCGGAATCAAAATGAAGGGAAGGGCCACCGGTCCGCGAGTAATCACAAAGGGGGCAATTATATGAGCAAGATCAAAGTACTAATGGTGGCCAGCGAGGTCGGCCCTTTTGCCAAAACCGGAGGACTTGCCGACGTAACGGCAGTATTACCGGGTGTGCTGAATCAGCATCAGTGCGAAGTAAGAGTGATTATGCCACTTTATCGCCGTATTAAGCAGCGTTACGAGGATCAGCTCAAGTTCATTCGCTGGACAATGGTTAAAATGGGCTGGCGCTCAATGTACAGCGGCCTTTTCAGTTTCCGCACCGGCGGAGTTACCTACTATTTTATCGACAATGAATATTACTTCGGACACGACAAAATTTATCTCGAATACTCCTTCGATATTGAACGCTTCTGTTTCTTCCAGCGGGCTGTGCTCGATGCTTTGGGCGAGCCGATGGACTTTGAGCCGGATATCATTCACTGTCATGACTGGCAGACCGGTCTGATTCCCTGTCTTCTCGAAGCCCATTATTTCCCTTACGGTTATCATCGACATGTTAAAACTGTATATACCATTCATAATCTGAAGTATCAGGGAATTCACGGGGTGGAGCGTATTGCCGATCTGTGCGATATGCCGGCGCGTTTTTTGACCGAATATGGGATATTAAAGGATGGCGTTCCCAATCTTATGAAGGCGGGAATTGTCTATAGTCAGGCTGTCACCACCGTTTCACCTTCTTATGCCGAGGAGATTTTAACGCCGTATTACGGTGAAGGGTTGGACGGAGTCCTGCGCAGTTTCAGCTATAAATTAACAGGAATCATGAACGGAATAGATCGTGACCTGTATAATCCGCAGACCGACAGAAATATCCCCCTTAATTATGACCTGACGAATTGGGCAAAGGGAAAAGCAGCCGCCAAGAAAGCTCTGCTTAAACGGGTTAATTTGCCGTCTGACGGGAAGCTACCGTTAATCGGCATGGTTTCACGTTTGGTTGATCAAAAGGGGTTGGATCTGCTATTGAGAATTATCGATGAGTTGCTGGCCTACGGCTGTCAAATGGTTATTCTCGGAACCGGTGACGAATTTTATGCAAATCAGCTACAAATGGTTGCGCAGAGACACCCCGAACTATTAGCGCCCTGTATTTACTTCGACAGTCAGTTAGCTAATAAAATATATGCTGCTGCCGACCTTTTCCTCATGCCTTCATTGTTCGAACCGTGCGGCCTCTCACAAATGATTGCCATGCGTTACGGAACTTTACCGATTGTGCGTGAGACCGGCGGTCTGCGTGATTCCGTGACACCCTACAATAAATACGACGGTAGCGGCAATGGTTTCTCCTTTGCCAACATCAATGCCCATGAGTTACTTTACACTACCAAGGCGGCAATTGACCTCTGGAAGGAACGTTCGACAAATCCGGCCTGGAATACTTTGATTGAAAATGCCATGACAGCCGACTTCGGCTGGGATAATGCCGCTGAAGAATACCTTAAGGTATATAAGAAAGTTTTGGGGACACAGAAAGAGATACCGGTTGATTAATGACCGAATTTGAACATGATATGTATAGTCCGGTCTATCGGTTACCGCGGGGTGCCCAACAGACCGGAAGCAGAGTTAGGTTCGCTTTAGGAGTACGCTCCGAGCGCCAAACTATTGAATCGGTTTATTTGTGCTTCAGTTGGGGGCTGTACAGCTTCAGTACGGATAGCCGTCGGATGTTGCCTATGCAGCATAGTGATGGTATGTATGCGGTTGTTCAAACTTTACCCAGTGAACCGGGACTGTTTTTCTACTGGTTTAAGATTAATTTTACGGATGGGCATGTCGAGTGGTGTGTAAGACATCATGAGAATTTACGGAAAGGTGTATCCTCTTCAGTTCCTCCGTCGACACCGGATTGCGCATTTATTAACGGATCGCCCGTTGCCCACAAAGCCGGACCGGATCCTTCGAGAGATTTACGGGCTTTCAGAATTACAATTTACGATCGTGATTTCCGCACGCCCGACTGGTTTAAGTCTGCCGTGGTTTATCAGGTTTTCCCGGACCGTTATGCCCGCTCAGAGAACTTTGATATAGAGCGACTTAAAAGTGAATTTAATCGTCCGGGTCGAATTTGGCACGACAGTTGGGATGAAGAGGTCGACTGGGAGGGAAGGGACGGCGCTCCGTATACCGCCTCCGACTTTTTCGGCGGTAGTTTACAGGGGATCACGGATGAGCTGGATCGACTTGCCGCTCTGGGTATTACTTGTATTTACCTAAATCCTATCTGTGTATCGCCGTCCAACCATCGTTATGACACTGAGGACTATTTTCTGGTAGATCCAATTCTCGGAACTTTGGAAGATTTCCGCATCTTATGTGCCGAGGCATCATGGCGTTCAATCCGGATCATTCTGGATGGCGTCTTTAACCATACCGGTGCCGATAGCAAGTACTTCAATCGTGAAGGTCGCTATGAACAGCCGGGTGCCTGGCAGGATCGAACTGAAGGAGCTTATTCGCCATATACAGACTGGTATACATTTTTCACTGACAAAGACGAACTGTGTTATGACTCATGGTGGGGCTTCGAAAACTTGCCGGCGGTACGTAAACATAGTCTGGATTTTCAGGAATTTATCGCCGGTCCGGACGGAGTCGTTGAGTTTTGGTTGCGACAAGGCGCTTCCGGTTGGCGACTGGATGTTTCCGACGAGCTGTCAGACAGCTTTATTCGTAAGATCAGAAAGCGGATTAAGCAGGTGAAGCCTGACGCCGTACTGATCGGTGAGGTGTGGGAAGATGCTTCCTGCAAGCACAGTTATGGAAGTTTTCGCGACTTTGCTTTAGGTCGTACACATGACTCGGTAATGGGTTATCTGTTTCGAGATGCCGTTTTGAGTTTTCTGAGCGGTCGCTCCGACGGTGCTCACCTGGAATCAGCCTTATTGGCACAATATGACCATTATCCGCCTGAGTTTCTGTGCGCCACGATGAATCTGCTCGGTAGCCATGATGTGTCCCGCCTACTCAACGAGTTGTCGGGTCGGGAAATGCCCGATCAACGCTGTGAACAGGCCGAGGTTGAACTTACAGACCAGGAACGTGTCTTGGCAATGCGCAGGGCTGCGATGGCCTTTACAATACTTATGGCGTATCCGGGGGCACCTTGTATCTATTATGGTGATGAGTATGGGCTTGAGGGTTGCCGCGATCCTTTCAATCGACGCACTTTACCGGTTGATCGGGAAGAAGGTCCTCTCTATAAATTATTAAGCGAACTGATTGCCTGTCGCCATCGAAACGGCGTATTGCGTACAGGAACATTTCATGTCATATGGTCACAAAATGATGTCCTTGTCGGTATACGCAACGGTCACGAAGATACGGATATGTTTGGTCAACCCTATACCGGTTCGCGCGGAGCAGTTATTCTGCTTAATCGGGGAGATGCAGACTGGGAGGTTCCGGAACTGATAATTGAGATAGCGATTCATGCCGCCTTTGACGGCTTTGCCCCGGATGAATGGCGACAAGTCGGATCCTGGTCGCTTCCGGCCTGCTCGGCCGCTCTGGTTCTGTCGAATCAATCAATCTTGACTGATGATTATTTTCCTCAGCTTGTCCCGACACCTCTTGTTAACGAAAGTGAAATTTGAGCACGGAACTTGTCCCGGATCTCTCGTAGACTGGATAGAAGCGACAAAGACTGCTAAAATAGTTAGAAGCTATATTTTAGGAAGGTTGCCGGATAACCGGCGTTGACTTATATGCTCTGTAGCAAGTGCGGCACTGAAAACGAAGATAGGAGCGTTTGCATTAAGTGCGGCGCCTTTATTGCTCCCAAGGACAGCGTGCGACGTTATGTCTCACCGGAAAAAAGGAAAAAATATCGGCGGCGTAGTTTCTTCAAAAATACCGGTAATATAATTTTGTCTGTCGTTCTTTTCCTCGTCGGCCTGTTAATCCTTTCAGCTTTGGCGACTCTGATTGTACATTTCCTGACTCGCAACATGGATTTCGGTCCTCTGCCTTCGGATTTGTTTACGGATCCAAGCGGAACTACAGCTGGAAATGCCTTGGGGTCGTTGTTTTATTTCCTAATCGGTTTTTAGAGGGATATATGAATATGATGGTGCGTGAATTAATCGCTAAATGGTTGCATCAAAACGCCCCGTATCTGGAGGCTTCAGAATATCGAAATTTAATTGCTTTTCCGCCCCGTCCCGAGATGGGTGACTATGCTTTGCCATGTTTTCAATTGGCCGCCGGACTCCGTAAGCCGCCGCCGCAAATTGCTACAGATATCGCCGGTAAACTAAATTCCTCTGCCTATCCAGAGTATGTAGATAAAATTGAGATCCAAGGCGGGTATTTGAATTTTTTTATAAACCGCAACTGGTTTTGCAATCTAACCATTGACCTTACAGAGCGTATAACGGAGAAGAAGCGCGCCACTGCCGCCGATGAAAATTCCGGGCGGGTTGTTCTGGTCGAATACTCCTCTCCGAACATTGCCAAGCCATTCCATGTAGGCCACGCTTTCTCGACGGTTCTCGGGCAGGCTTTGGCAAATATTTACAGTTTTGCCGGCTATGAAGTTGTCAGGTTAAATCATCTCGGTGATTACGGTACTCAATTCGGTAAATTGATTGTCGCCTGGGAGAAGTGGGGGAATGAAGAGCGGCTTCAGGCCGATCCGATCAATGAATTGCTGACGATATATGTGCGCTTCCACGATGAGGCAAAAGATGATCCCCAACTGGAAATTGAAGCCAGAGAGCAGTTCCGTGCTCTAGAGGAGGGGAGTCCCAAGCAGTTTGCGCTGTGGAAAAAATTCCGGGAAATCAGCCTGCAGGAATTTACCCGGGTCTATGAACGTCTCGGGATTGCTTTCGATGATTACAGCGGCGAGAGCTTCTACTCTCCTCTGATTCCCGGAGTGGTCGATGAGCTGGCCGAAAAAGGTCTTTTGGAAGACAGTGAAGGAGCAAAGATCGTTCGCTTGGATGACGAATCATTACCGCCCTGTATCATACTAAAGTCTGACGGCTCGACGATCTACGCCTCAAGGGATATTGCAGCTGCCATATACCGGTATGATAAATGGAATTTCTTTAAAAACATCTATGTTGTCGGTTTACCGCAGAAACTGCATTTTCAGCAGGTTTTTGCGGTTCTGGATAAAGCAGGTTATGCGATGGCAAAGGACTGCCGGCATGTCGGTTTCGGCCTTGTACGCCTTCCGGAAGGAAAGCTCTCCACACGCGAAGGCGAGGTCATCTATTTGGAGAATCTATTGGATGAGGCGGTAGAAAAGACCCGTGCTATGGTGCTTGCCAATGCCGAACAAAGAAATATCGATATGACGGAAACAGAGATGGATGCTATTGCCGAGAATGTCGGTGTCGGTGCAATAGTCTTTACTTTTCTATGTAACGGACGTGAGCGTGACATCGTTTTCCGATGGGAGGACATTTTGGACTTCGACGGAGATACTGGACCTTATTTACAGTACACGGTCAGCCGATGCCGCAGTATTCTGCGTCGTGCTGAAGAGGCTGATCTTTTACATTCCACTCTGAAACTCGATTCTCACATCGATGACGGCTATTTAATTGGTGATGTCGCGTGGGCGGTGATCTCGGCTATGGCGCAATTTGAGCGAGCGGTAAACCAGGCTATAGAGGAGAATGAGCCGTCGCATCTTTCGCGTCAATTGCTGGCGGTTGCGCGGAGCTATAACAAATTCTATAACGATTACCCTATTTTACGAGCCGACACACAAGACCGAAATTTCGGTCTTATATTGACTCGTACCATTGACAATTTACTTAGTTTGGGGCTGGAATTATTGGGTATAGCACCGGTGGAGCGGATGTAGAGTGAAACCGAACGATAAAACGAAGCCGAAAATTCTTGTTGTAGCTACCCATAATCGGGATAAAGTCCGTGAGTTGTCGGCATTTTTTGCGCCGTACTTTGATAGCATATCGGATGTCGGCACATACGGCTTTACCGGAGAGATTGATGAAACCGGTGTAACATATACCGAAAATGCACGAATCAAAGTTGAGGCTTGCTATGAGTATTTATGCCTGAACAGACCTGAGCTTTTAGAGGAAAATCTTCTTTGGCTTCTGGCGGATGACTCCGGCTTGAGTGTCAAGGCTTTGGGTGGAAATCCGGGAATTTATTCGGCGCGCTACGGTGGAGAAATATCATATATCGAACGATTTACATTATTGAACCGCGAAGTTGTTATGAGTAGTAGTAAAGAGCGCGCAGCTGCCTTTGTCTGTGTATTGGCAGTTCGGACGCCGGAGGGCAAGTTGCTCACTTTCGAAGGACGACTTGAGGGTGAGTTGGCTGAAATTCCTAAGGGTGACGCCGGTTTCGGGTATGATCCGATTATATATTTGCCAGAGTACGGTGTCACCGTGGCGGAATTGCCGTTTTCGGTTAAAAACAGGATTAGTCATCGGGCCAGAGCGGCGCAGGCATTTGTTGACTATCTGGAGGAAAAATGAAATTCGGAATTGCAATAGTCGGTTTTGGTGTAGTAGGACGGGGTACAGCTGAACTTCTGGATCATTCGCGAGAATTGATTAAGTACCAGAGCGGTCTGGACTTAGAGGTCGTTGCTATCTTGGATCTCCGTAGCCCGGAGAAGGAGCGTTATCGCCGAATCCGCTACGATAGTATGGAAGAGATACTTGCCTTGCCGAATGTCAATTTGGTCGTTGAAGCGATTGGAGGTTGTGGTGCTGCCAAAACATTTACCGAACAAGCACTTATGTCAGGACGTTCTGTCGTAACATCTAATAAAGAGCTGGTTTCCAAGCACGGAGATGAATTAACTAAGTTGGCGCGAAACAATCAGGTGCAATATTTATATGAAGCCTCGGTGGGCGGAGGCATACCGCTGATCAGAGTATTGAGCACGTCGCTCTTAGGTAATGAAATCCGTAGTTTGCGCGGAATACTCAATGGAACGACGAATTTTATCCTTTCACATATGGCGAGCTCGAGTATGGAATTTGCTCCGGCTCTACAGGAGGCGGTCGCACGCGGTTACGCCGAGCTGGATCCCACCGATGACATCGCCGGCCTTGATACGCGTCGCAAGCTGGCAATTCTTTTACAGATTGTTACAGGCTTGTGGCTACGCCCGGAGCGGATACCCGTCATCGGTATTGAGGAAATAGATGCGGTAGATTTGGATTTTGCTGCCGCCAATAATCTGTCACTACGCCTATTGGCCAAGTATTCTCAAGGTCGCCAAGGAGCTTTTTCGGCTCTTGTGGCGCCACATTTTCTTTCTGATTCCTCACCCCTGGCAATGGTTAACGGAGTTTTTAACGCCTTATTGCTGAACGGAGATTTCGTCGGTGATGTCATGCTATACGGACGCGGAGCCGGAGCTCAGCCCACAGCTAGTGCAGTTGTAGCAGACATCATCAACTGCCTTAACGGAAATCATGTCGAACATCTCTCTCCGCAGACGAACAGATATACCTCCATGGTAAACATCGACCTGTATGATCAACCTATATCCGCTATTATACGTCTGAATGCCTCCGTTGATTTTGAAGCAATTGAAAAAACTCTTTCGGATTTAGGACTGGATTCCGCACGACTGATATTATCACCGGATATGCAGCAAAGACGCCTTACCGAGCATAAATATAACTGGATCGTTACCCGCAACCGGTTTCCTCATTCTTATGACTTCAGCTGTCCTCAGCTAAAGGAGGAAGACCTAGTCAATTGCCGGATCCAGCCCTTGACCCGTACCGGTAAGAAAGAAGATTGGACGTGGCGACACTTGGAACAGTTGAAGCGTCGCTTGCCGCCGGGCGCAATTGCCAGTATTGTAATGCTGTAGGAAAGGAGTAGCCGTGAGCTTACTGTTTACGCTTGAAGCACTGCGTTTTCACAAACTTAAGTCGGAACGTTTTGTTCAACTGATTTTTCTTATAACTATGGTACTCAACGCAACGCAGGCTCTTTTCCCGCTCGGTGATACGGATTTCAGCCGCTTGACTGAGTTTATTCAGGAATATCCGCGCTTTTTCACCGGAAGAAACAGTATGTTCGATCCACAAAAATTTGTTCTGACAGAGATGCTGACTCCGGGAAATTATCTCTTTTTAGCTAGCACCTTGGTTTTGCTCTTACTGAACGCGTATGCTTCAATCTGTTACGCAGCTATATATTACGGAGAGAAACAGGGCAATTCTCTAAGGACCAGTCTGCTTAGTCTGTGGCATTCATTGCCGAAGATGTTACTGTTAGCACTTTATCTTATAGTACCGGTATTTTTAAGCGCTTTATTCTTTTTTATTCCACTGCCTTTCCTGCTTTTGCAGATTTATTTTGTGCCGTTAATTTTTACAGATGGCAAATACCGTTTTACTTCTGGGATTGAGCGCTCCAGAGTCTTAACTAACGGGATAAAAATGACGATTTTCCTTTCATGGCTGGGTATTCAGCTACTGATAACGCTCGGTAGAAGTATTGGCGAGGCGATCATCCCGCCCGGAGAGGTGGGTAGAATACTTGTAGCCTCTTTTATAACCACGATCGGTGTTCTGATGAAAGGACGGTTGATGGGAGCCTATTACATGGCATTTTCCCGCCGCCTCGGTCCTTTGTCCGTAGAGCAGGTCGAGGACATTCGCGATCTTATGCGCAATGAATGGTCTAAAGATAAGCGCTCCGACGACGATAACGAGAGAAGATGAAAGGAAATTAATGACTAATCCGATTACCAAGACACTGCTCAGTATCTGTGGAGAAAATGGCACGATTTGTGACACGGCGGCTTAAATAATGTTGGGTTTTGAGATTCTTCGACAAAATTTGGAGAAGTACGAGGTACCGATTAGTGAGTTGCGTGGTGCCCTAAATATCGAGGCCACATCGGATCGCATTGCCGAGATGGAGCAACGGATACAGGAACCTGATTTATGGTCGAATCCGGAGCGCGCACAGGAATTGCAGCGCCAACTTAATCACTTGACCAAGCGCCTGAACGCTTTCAATCATCTGGAAGAAACTTTTGCCGAACTGAATCTCCTTGTCGATCTCGGTTCCGAGGCCGAGGACTACGAGCTGTTGAACGAAGCGGAGCAGACGTGGGAGAGCTTTGCCGAGGAATTTGAGAGTTTACGTCTGCAAACACTTCTGACCGGGAAGCACGATGCGGCAAACGCAATTGTCACTCTCCATGCCGGTGCCGGCGGTACGGAGGCTCAGGACTGGGCGGAAATGCTCTATCGTATGTACGCGCGTTGGGCGGAACAAAATGACTATGAACTGAAAATATTAGACTGCCTTGACGGTGATGTCGCCGGTCTGAAAAGCATACAGTTCTTGTTGAAAGGGGAGAATGCATACGGCTATATGCGCTCCGAGCACGGGGTACATCGCCTGGTCAGAATTTCACCTTTTGACTCTTCCGGGCGACGTCATACATCTTTTGCCTCTGTAGAAGTAGTTCCGGAACTGGATGAAAACATCGATATTAAGATTCTTCCGGATGATATTCAGGTCGATACCTATCGGGCGTCGGGGGCGGGCGGTCAGCACGTTAACAAAACCTCATCAGCGGTGCGTATAACGCATTTGCCGACCGGAATAGTTGTAACCTGCCAGTCGGAACGCTCGCAACACCAAAATAAGGAAACCGCGCTGAACACGTTGCGCTCCCGTCTGTACGCTTTAGCGGAAGCGGCACATTTGGAAAGCATCGAAGATCTTAAAGGCGAGCAACTGGAGATAGCCTGGGGCAGTCAAATACGATCGTATGTTTTTTGTCCGTATACGATGGTTAAAGATCATCGTACGGATTATGAAGAGTCTGACGTTCAGGCCGTGATGGACGGCCGTTTGGGCGGCTTTATGAATGCCTGGCTGAGTGATAATGTCGACCGTACGGTCTAGAGAAGAAAGGGAGGGAACGGAAGTGCGCGCATTGATAAGTGTTTCCGATAAAACGGGAATCGGGGATTTCGCCCGCGGTCTGGCGGAATTAGGTTATGAGATTATTTCCACGGGGGGAACCGCCGAGCATTTACGCGCGGCCGGCCTGACAGTAACGGATGTCAGTGAATTGACCGGTTTCCCCGAGTGTTTGGACGGGCGGGTTAAAACTTTGCATCCTGTCTTATATGCGAGCATTTTGGCTAAGCGCGATGTTCCGGAGCACATGTCCACCCTTGGCTCCCTGGGCGTTATACCCATAGATCTGGTGGTGGTCAATTTGTACCCCTTTGTTCAAACCATTGCAACAGGTACCAACAGTACGGACGCATGTGTGGAACAAATTGATATCGGTGGTCCGGCGCTTTTACGGGCGGCAGCCAAGAATCATGCATATGTCACGGTTCTGACCGATCCGAGCGATTATGCGGCGGTTCTGTCCGAATTGCGTAGCGGGGGAGAAACGAGCTTAAAACTACGCCGATACCTGGCGCGCAAAG